>JANOSQ010000324.1:0-6748 GCA_031415915.1 Fimbriiglobus sp.
CTCAAGAAAATGCCGCCCGAGGGTTCGCCGGCACCGTTGTCTTCAAAAGTGCAAATGGAGTCACCTCGGTTCAGACAGCGTGTCCGAGTCTCGGGAATTTCAACCGGCTCGCCCGCGATGACAGTCGTCGCGCGGGATTGACCGAGAGGGAAGTCGAAACGTGAAAGACCCAAGGGAAACACCTATCCGGTCGTGTTTTCGATTCTTGGACGCGCATCCCCTTTCAAAAAAACACCTTGGTCCTGATGGTATCGACGCGTGGTCCGGCACCAGCGTGGACCTAATTCGCGTGAGCCACGCAGTCCGCGAGACCATCCTGATCGACCTTCGCGGTCTGCGGTTCATCCAGAAGGCGCCGAACCGCCCGCGGCCGCGCTTGTGGACTCAATCGGCGACGGGACGTCCATGTTCTCCCGGCCGGTGGGATTTCCGCTCCGTCGGATGGGTCGAGAGACGCAGGCGGGAGAAAGCCGTCATCCCATGGTGTCGATGCGGTCCGCCCCCATATCGCGATAACCCCCTTATGAGGTAAAGTAAGATTTGCATTCCAGCTTCACGGACGAGGTGTTGGATATGGACCGCCGAATCAGCTCTTGGCTCCCCAATAGCTTCTTTCGCTCCCCCTACTGGCGGGTACTGCGAGCGTTGTACCTCTTGGACACGGGCCGGGCGGCCGACCCGGCGATCGACGACGCGTGGGTCGAGGTCGCCAAGGATTTGCTCTCGGCGGTCGAATCGAACGACCTCGACGACGTGCCGCCCGCGGTCCGCGCTGCGTACGGCGTGTGGACCGCCGACGAAATGCCGCGCTGGTTGCTGGAAGCGCAACTGCTCACATCCCGGACCTTCGAGGAAGTCGCAGCGGGTTGCACCCTTTCAGAACCGACAGTCCTCGCGTTCCACCAGCTGTTCTTCGATGTGCGGTCGCGATTCCAGGCCAGCGACTGGATCTTGTGTCGGGCGGTGCGCAGTAATCTTCTGAACGACTTCGCCGGCCAGCAGCCCGCAGGGTTGTGGAAGTTTTTCGCGTACGCCGGTGGTCCTGAAGTGCTGGACGTGGTCGTGGCGGTCACATTGAAACGCCCATTGCCGGAACGGCTGCGTGTGCAATTCAACGGCGACCCGCATGTCGCCGAACAACGGTTGCTGTTCAAAGCGAAACTGGCCATCGCGGCACTGACGGCCAAGAGCTCGGCCCAACTGGGTTCCGTCGTGGACTTAGCCGAACAGCTCCGAGGTCTCGACCAAGAGGCCGGGGTGCCGATCAACGACGCGCACTCGCTCCCCGCCGTCGTAAGCGAGCTCTTCGCCATGTTGACCCGCTCGCACCATGCCGAGGATGAAGCGGCCGATCCCGTTCGGGCACCTAATCCGGCTACCGTAGGCCGGCGAGCACGACCAAACCATTATCCCGCTGAAAACCGTGAACGGAGGCGATCATGACAGGTAGCAAAGGCAAGCGGCCCGTTCGGCAAGAGCCGCCGGCACCGAAACCGACAAAGCCGAGTCCGGCTCCGAGCACCCCCGCTCCCCCTTCTGCTCGGCATCGCGATACCGGCAATGCACCGAAAACGCCCCCGCCCGGGCTCGACGACGCCCGGCACGCCGCGGCCCAGCGCACGGCACATAAAGCAACCCTACTACGCGACGGCGTTTTCCCGGTTCTCATGGCGACGGCCCTCAACTTGGACAAGTATTTCGACACCGGCGCGTACAAGGTCTACCTAGAGGGCGTGATGCGAGACCTGGGCGACCCGACCGATCCGGTCGAACGGATGCTGGTCGAGCAACTATGCCTAGTCCACTTCCGAGTCGGCCAACTGCACGGCGCCGCGGGACAGGCAACCGGGCTCGAAGCAATGAAACTCCTGAACACCGTCACCGCTCGGATGCTCGGCGAGATGCGGAGGACGGCGTTGAGCCTGAAGGCGTACCGTAGTAGTGCAGTGCCCGCAAAGTCCGAGAAGGCCCGGGTCAAGTTGTTCAAGGCGGCGCAGTGACCGCGCCGTTATTCGGCCTTGAACCGCGCAAACGAAAAAAGGATTCTTCATGCAGATCGGGAGCACCGGACTGGGCAGTAAGCCAGCGTCCAACCCCAAACGGGTTGCGGCCGGGCGGCTCAACTGGGCGAAGCGAAAAGGTCTGACCCCCGATGGCCGCGAGCGGCTCCGGCGGGCGGCAAGTATGACCCGCCCTTGGCTTTTCTCGACGGGGCCGCGGACTCTTACGGGGAAGGCGACAGCGGCCGCGAATGGGAAGAAAAGGCAATTGGGTTTGCTCAGTATCAGGGAGTTGAAGGCGGATCTGAAGAAGCTCCGGGCCATGATGAAGGATATGGCAGAGTCTCGCGGCTCCGTCGGTGTGTGACCGAACCTCCGGTCAGCCTCTGGCGTCGCCTTCCCGCCCTTAAGGTAGGGCATGCAGGGGTAAATACTCCGCGTGGCGGCCAAGAGCAAGGACTTCGGGTATGAGGAGTAAGGCGGCTCGTCCGGCCATAGGCTTGTCCACCGGCCCGTGCGGCATGCAGCTGTGATCGTCCTGCCCCTCTACGGAGATGATGAAGTGCAACCCGGCCTTGATGCTTCTCAAGCAACAAGAGCCTGCCTGCAATCGGACTGGCGTCCCGCTGCATCGGACGCCCAATTCAGGAGATGGATTGCGCCGGCAATCACAGGTGGTCACTTCGCACGATCTTTAAAGCAATGAGTTGAAGGCTGTCGCGATGCTTCGTTCCACCGGCGGAGTGGTCGAGGGGGAAAACCGTTCCAAGGTCCGCCGGCACCGCTGACTTCGAATGTGCTTTTGATCCGACACCGTGACTGGGGATCGGTAACTTCGACTGGCTCCCCAAGACTGGGCACACGACGCAGGAAGATGTCGATGGTCGTCGCGAATGATCGAACGAATGGAAAAAGAAATCGCGTAGTCCGTACCGGGCAACACAGCTACGGGCGAATCTTTGTCCGGCTTGCGCAAGCGCTTCTATTGCGATAAAAAGCCGGTTCTGTTCCGATCCTCGGTGCCCCTTAGACCCCGCACCCGGAGATCGACGATGTCCAACGCGAACCAGCGCACCCCGAGCATGTGGAAGATTTCCGACCTCAAGGACAACCCGCGCCAAGCCGCGATGTTCGGCGATGTCGCCGAAGTGGAACTGGACGCCCTCACCGAGAGTCTTCGAAAGCAGGGCCTGCTCGTTCCCATCGAAGTCTTGCCCGACGGCACCATCATCACCGGCCACCAACGCGTCCGGGCCGCCAAAAAACTCGGCTGGAAGGAAATCGCCGCCGTCGTACGCGAGGACCTGAAGGCAGCCGGCGACGACGCCGTCGAAGCGCGATTCGTCGAGGACAACTTCAACCGCCGCCAACTGTCCCCACTCGCGAGAGCGAGGTGTATCCAACGCTTGATGGAGCTGGAGCAAGGGGTAGCCCAGGGCGGGCTGGACTGGGTGAAAAAAGAAGACCTCAAACAGCGTATTGCTACGCGTATGGGGCTATCGCCGCGCAGTGTCGACCGCTACCTCTTGGTTCTCAAAGCGCCGACCTCTGTACAGATGGCGTTCGATCGCGGGGACCTAAAACTCACCGACGCCGGCAAAATCGCCCTCCTCGACAAGTCGGTCCAGACCAAACTCGTCCGGCGCCTCGAAGCCGGGGAGAAGGCGATCGCGCTTGTCAAAGAATACACGACGTGCAATCCTTCGGAACCGAGTGACCCCTCCAAGGCGCTGGTGCGTCTCCTGTCGGCTCTGGAGCGGGAGATTCCGCTCCTGCGGGGCAACGCGGATCAACTCCGCATCGGACGACTTCGAAAAAACGAACCTCGGATGCGTGAAGCCGTCGATGTGCTGACGGCCCTTTGCACCGCTGTCAAAAATAATCCGGCTTGAGGTTGCATCGTAGCCGTCCGGCGGTGATGCTGATGGCGCACCACGCCTTTCAAGTTGCCCTGCGTCGCTCCGCAGTTACACTTGGCCGAATGCCCGACGTGACCCGCCTTCTCGACGCCGCCGCGGCCGGTGACCGCCGGGCTGCCGCCGACCTGGTCCCGCTCGTCTACGACGAGTTGCGGACGCTCGCGGCCGCCCGCATGGCGGCCGAAGCCCCCGGCCACACCCTCGACGCCACCGCCCTGGTTCACGAGGCGTACCTGCGACTCGTCGGGGATCAGCAGTTCGACGGCCGCGGGCACTTCTTCGCGGCCGCCGCCGAGGCCATCCGCCGTATCCTCGTGGACGCCGCCCGCCGCAAGGCGACCGTTCGGCACGGGGGCAACCGCCGGCGGGTACGACTCGATGAACTCCAGCGGATCACCGAGTCGCCTGACGGACTGGTCGATCTCCACGACGCCCTCACCCGGTTCGCGGCCGCCGAACCGCTCAAGGCGAAGTTGGTCGAACTGCGGTTCTTTGCCGGCCTGTCGGTGAACGAGGCGGCGGCCGTCCTCGGCGTTTCCCCGGCGACCGCCGCACGGTGGTGGGAGTTTGCCCGCCTCTGGTTGTTCGCCGACCTCCGACGCGAAGAATAATTCCCGACCTCGTGAGAGTCCGCCGGCGGTTTTCTCGCATTGGATGTGCTCGATGCCACCCGTGGAGCCGTATATGACCGAGATGACCCCGGCCGAAGCCGTCTTCTTCGCCGCCGCCGCCCTGCCCACCGCCGACCGGGCTGCCTACCTCGCCCGGACGTGTGCCGGAAATGACGCTCTGCGCCAACAGGTCGAGCGGATGCTCGCCGCCCGCGCGGAGGTCGGCGACTTCCTGGAGCCGTCCGCGTCGGCCGATGCCACCGTCACCTTCGCCGCCGATGCCCAAACGGCCGACCGCGATCCGGACCGCACGGGCGACCACCTCGGCCGCGCCGAGCGGGCCGGCACCCTCCTCGCCGGCAAGTATCGCCTCTCCGAACCGATCGGCGAGGGGGGGATGGGCAGCGTCTGGGTCGCCCACCAGTCCGAGCCGGTCAAGCGGAAGGTCGCGGTGAAGCTCATCAAGGCGGGCATGGACTCGAAGCAGGTGCTGGCGCGGTTCGAGGCCGAGCGGCAGGCGCTGGCTTTGATGGACCACCCGAACATCGCCAAGGTGCTCGACGGCGGTCTGACACCGGACGGCCGCCCGTTCTTCGTGATGGAACTCGTGAAGGGCGTGCCCATCACGGAGTATTGTGACGCCCGCAAGCTCACACCGAAGGAGCGGCTCGAACTGTTCGTGCCGGTGTGCCAGGCGATCCAGCACGCCCACCAGAAGGGGATCATCCACCGCGACATCAAGCCGAACAACGTGCTGATCGCGCTGTACGACGACCGGCCCGTGCCGAAGGTGATCGACTTCGGGATCGCCAAGGCGACCGGCGGTACGCTCACCGAACAGACCATCGAGACGGCGTTCGGCGGGGTCGTCGGCACGCCGCAATACATGTCCCCGGAGCAGGCCAGCCTGAACAACCTGGACATCGACACCCGCAGCGACGTGTACTCGCTCGGGGTGCTGCTGTACGAACTGCTCACCGGCTCCCCGCCGTTCAAGCGGCAGGAACTGGAGAAGCGCGGACTGCTCGAAATCCTGCGGGTTGTGCGGGAGGACGAAGCGCCGCGGCCAAGCTTGAAGTTGAGCACGGCCGATGCCCTGCCGACGCTCTCCGCGAACCGCGGCACCGAGCCGAAGAAGCTGACCGGCCTGTTGCGCAACGAACTCGACTGGATCGTGATGAAGGCGCTGGAGAAGGACCGCGCCCGCCGCTACGAGACGGCCAACGGCTTCGCAGCGGATGTGAACCGCTTCCTGTCTGGCGAGGCGGTACAGGCCCACCCGCCGAGCACCGCCTACCGGGTGAAGAAGTTCGTGCGGCGAAACCGCGGGCAGGTGATCGCAGCGAGTCTGGTGCTGTTCCTGCTGATGGCCGGCATCGCGGGGACGACCGTGGGGCTGATCGAGGCGAGGAAGCAGGAGCGGCTCGCCGTGGCCGCCCGGCAAGCGGAGGTCGAGCGGGCCGAAGGGGAACTCCGGGCCAAACTCGACGCCCAGGCCAACGAGAGGCTGGCGGGCGAACGACTCGTCCAGGTCGAGGCCGAGCGGACGAAGGCCGACGCCGCGAAGGCCGACGCCGAGGCGAAGGCGGCCGAGGCGAACGCGGTCGTGGCATTCTTCGAGAACAAGGTGTTCGCGGCGGCCCGGCCGAAGGGGCAGGAAGGCGGGCTGGGTAAGGCGGTGAGCCTGCGCGACGCCATTGCGGCCAGCCTGCCGGCGCTCGGGAAGTCGTTCGCCGCTCAACCGCTCGTCGAGGCCCGGTTGCGGCGGACCCTTGGCAATACGTTCCGATACCTCGCCGAGTACGAGCAAGCACGAGATCAGCTTGAGCAGTCGCGGGCCTTGTACACGCGCCACCGCGGCCCGGACCATCCCGACACGCTCCGGAGCAAGAACGATCTGGCCATCGTCTACGCGCTCCTGAACCGCCCCGCCGAGGCGTTGAAGCTGTTCGAGGAAGTGCTGGAGATTCAGAAGCGGGTGCTGCCCAAGGAGCATCGCGACACGCTCACGACCATGAACAACCTCGCTCTCAGCTACGAGCTCCTGAACCGCCACGCCGAAGCGTTGAAGCTGCGCGAGGAAGTGGTGGCGATTCAGAGGCGGGTGCTGCCCAAGGACCACCCGGACACGCTCCTAAGCATGATGAACCTGGCCGCCAGTTACGGGGCCCTGAACCGCCACGCCGACGCCATCAAGCTGTTCGAGCAGGCGCTGGCG
>JANOSQ010000325.1:0-4890 GCA_031415915.1 Fimbriiglobus sp.
GACTTCGTCGTGCTTGCGCATCCCGATGAAGCCGGGGCTGAAGCGGTGCTGGGAGCAGGTGAAGATCGGCGTCTTGAACTCCGCCGCGAGGCGGAAGATTTCGACCGCATCGGCGAGCGACGCCGCGAGGGGGCGACCGACATAGACCGGCTTCCCGGCCTTCAGGATCGGTTTCAATTGTTCGAGGTGCGCACGTCCATCCACGCTCATCACCAGCACGGCATCGCATCGCTTCAGCACGTCTTCCGGCGATTTCACGACTTCGACGCCGAGTTTCCGGATGGCCTCGGTCCACTTCGGCAGTTCGCGGAGGCTCTCGGGGATGTCCGGGCTGCCCGCCGGGAACGCGGCGACGACCTTGATTCCTTTGAGTTCCCCCTCCGCCTTCGGGTTGTGGAAGAGTTCGGTGAACGCGACCGCTTGGTAGTTGTCGAGCCCGATGACGCCGACTCGGATCGGTTCCGCGGCGGAGAGGGTCGACCCGGCGATGCAGGTGACGGCGAGCAGGGAGAAGCAACGGAGCATGGATGCACCTCGTCCCCGCCGGCGGCATGTTCACGCCTGGCGACCGGGAATGATGAAGTGGAGCGGGATCGACGCGACCATCGTTTTATCGATCCCCGCGGTGACCACACCCGACGCGAGGCCGGGGGGGCTTTCCCACGGGACGAACACTTCGAAGGTCCGGTGTTGCGATTGGCCGATCCAAGTGAAATTGACGAGCGACTTGGCGACTCCGGCGTAGCTCAGAGCCAGGTGCAGGTTCACATCGGCCCCGCGGCTCACGGGCACGTCCAAGTAGCCGGCCCCGAGCAATTCGGCGTCCGGCCGCATCGCCCGGCAGAGCGTGAGCACGCTGGAGTACGTCTCGGGGGAATGGGCGTAGACCAAGAAATTGACGCGCTGGCCCGCCGCGACTTCCGGCGCGCCGAAGACGCTCAATTGAACCGCGTCCCCGACGGGCATCCAGAAAAGGAGTTGTTTGCGGAGGCCGCGCACCAGCCCCGAGGAAAAATTCGGGGGCGGTGGCAGTTCTACGGCCGGGCGCACGGCGAGGCTCGCGGACTTGGCCGAAGCCGAGACCCAATTCACGGGGGCCGGGAGTTGGGTCCAGTTCGTTTTCAAAGGCGGCGGGGGCGGCGTGGCCGGTTTGGGATTCGCAGCCGCGGCGGCGGAATGGGGCAAGGAAAGAGTTCGGGGGAGGCCCGGCACGGGCAGGAGCAACACGGGCAGCGACTCGCCGCCATCCGCCGTGAGCGCCGAGGCGGGAACAGTCGGGGCGGGGGTCGGTGTCCGCAGGTGGAAGGGCGGGGTCTCCGCGCTGGGGCCGTCCGCGGGGACATCGAAATCGATCCGCCCCTCGGAGCTTTCGAATATTTGGGAAGCCTTGTAACCCCCCGCAATCACCGGATCCGACCGGCGGTCGACGGGTTTGTCGTTCAGCAAGGCTTCGAGTTGCCCGACCCCCAGGGTGTGCGCTCCGAACGGGATGGTCGAAGGGCCTTCGACGGGTAAGCCGACCGCGAGCGATTCCAAGATTTCGCGCACTTCGCGCAGTCCGGGCCGGGTTTCCGGGGCCTTCTGGAGCAAGGACGCGATCAAGTCATCCAAGGCCGCGGGGACGGACGGATTCAACGTCCGCACAGGCTCCGGCATCCGCGTCCGGTGGGCGATCATGATTTCGACGGCGCGGTCGTCGGGAAACGGCGGAGCGCCGGCGAGGGCCGCGTAGAGGACGCAGCCGAGGGCGTACGCATCGGCGGCGGCGGAGCGGATCGACGGGTCGGCGAAGCATTCCGGGGCCGTGAAAGCCATCGTCTCGCGGGCCGAGTTCGCGCGGGACATCGTGTCGAACATCGACTCTTCGCCCGGATTCTCCGCGAGGAGGACGCCCAAGCCCCAGTCGAGGATCTTCGCGAACCCATCGGCCCCCACAGCGAGATTGGAGGGGGCGAGCATGCCGTGGAAAATCCCGGCCGCGTGGCAAAGGGCCAACCCCCCCGCGACCTCGGCGAACAACCGGCAGGCCGTGTGGGGCGGGAGCGGAGGCAGCGCGTCGAAGGTTTCCCCTTCGGTTTGCAGCCAGCTCAAATAGAGCGACCCGCTCGCGGTGTCGATTTCGGCCAGCGGAACGACCGCCCTGTGCAGCGGGAGCGACCGGAACCGATTCGCCAACCGCTTGGCTTGGTGCACGCTCCAGAGACTGCGGAGCGGCAACAGCTTCACGGTGTAGCGCCGGCGATCGCCCCGGTGAATCGCGGAGAAATCCGAACCGAAGCGGCCGGCGCCGGTCGGTTCGAGCAGCAAGTACGGCCCGACCCGCGCCCGCCCGGCTTCCCCGGCCACCGCGCACTCGGCTTGGTAAGCGGTCAGCCATTCCCGCCCGATGAGGAACTCCGCCACTTCCGCGACATCGGACGAACCGGATCCGCGCTGGTACTCGTCCCACACCCCGCGCGCACGCTCGGCGTCGAGGATGTTGGCCTCGATCAGACCAGCCAGAAACCTCTCGATTTCCGGCGGGGCGGCGGTGAGCGGCGCGGGCGACATGGGGGCCTACGTCCGGGCGGTGGACACGGGAATTCGTGCGCGGGCAACAAAGTCTAGTACGCGGGGCGCGAAAATGCCAACGCGGGCGCTCAACTTCCACACTCGGCTAGGAAAAAACTTCCGGGATCGCTATCCGGCGAAAGCGCACCCCTCGGCGAAGGTACTATAATCAGTGTGTCGCCGATTTTTCTTCCACGCACACCTAACGGGGAGCGAACGATGAACAGTTCTCCAAAACGATCTTCCGGATCGAACGATAAGTCGAAGCGGAAGACGGGCCCGGTCGATCTTTCCACCGCGCGGCAGATGTTGCCGCTCGTCCGGTCCATCGTGGCCGATATCGTCGGTTCCAAAAAGAACCTGCTCGACCTCGAAACCGAGCAAGATCAGTTGGATCGCAACCGCCGCCAATTGGAATGGGCGGCCCGTAACCGGCGCTACTCGCTCCGCGAGGAGGTGGCGAAGGCGGAGCAGAACTACGGCATGGCCCTCACCGAACTGGACGAACTGGGGGTCTCGCTCGTCGATCTCTCCAACGGCCGGGTGGACTTCCCGACCCGGATCAACGGACGCTCGGCTGCGTTCTCGTGGCAACTCGGCGAAGAAGCCGTGTCGCACTGGCGCTACACCGAGGAAGAGCAACTCCGCCCGATCCCCAAGGACTGGGAACAAGGCACTCCATTGCGGCTCCGCGGGAATTCCTGACACCCGCCGACCGGCGGGGCGGATATTTCTTCCGCCGCGACTTGCACCCCGCCCGCGGCGTTCTAGAGACTGGTGTGCTTTCTCCGTTCCGAGGGGGGAACGGTCTCAGCAACCAGGCTGCCGGAGGGATGGACGGGACCCGACAGCACGCTTCGGTAGTCCGGGCACCAGGAATGGTGCCCGGATTTTTTTATGCACCGAGTCTACGCTTCGCCGTTGATCGCATCGATCAGCTGCCGGAGGCGACCCGCGTCGTGTTTGTTGAAGTGGAACTTCAAGCGCGGCAACTTCGCCAAGGTGGGCTCGTTCGCCTCGGCCGGGAGTGCGGGGCATTGCTCGAAAGTCCCGGTCACCAAAATGTCCGCGAACCGCTCGCGCAGAAGTTCCATTTTCGCTTTGCCCAGCTCTTCGTTCAACCTCAGCACCAGCGTTCCGCGCACGTACCGCATACTGTGGTAGATCCGGTAGAAGCCCAGCACTTCCCGGATCGCCTCTTCGACGGAGTCGGTCACTTTGTAGAGATGCAAATCCTGCGGCGAAATGTACCCCCGCGCCAACAGGTCTTCTTTCACGAACTCCTGCCAGCGCTTCCAATAATTCCCGCCCGGTTCATCCACGAGGACGATCGGGAAGATGTGCGTCTTGCCCGTCTGCACGAGGGTCAGCGTTTCAAAGGCTTCGTCGTGGGTGCCGAAGCCGCCGGGGAAAAGCACGACCGCGTCGGACTCTTTGATGAAGACGAGCTTGCGCGTGAAGAAGTAGCGGAGGTTCATGAGCTTGGAATCGCCCGTGAGCACCGCGTTGGCCGATTGCTCGAACGGCAGCAGAATGTTGAGGCCGAAGCTTTGTTCGCGCCCCGCGCCCAAGTGTCCCGCTTCCATGATCCCGCTGGCCGCGCCGGTGATGACCATCCAGCCCGTTTCCGCGATGCGCCGGCTGAAATCCACGGCCGCGCCGTGAGCCGGATGATCCGCTTTCGTCCGGGCCGAGCCGAAGACGGTCGCCTTGCGGATGCCCCGGTACTGGGCGAAGACCCGGAAGCAGTGCCGGAGTTCCTTGAACGCGGACGCCAGCAGCTTCGCATCCCCGCGCGAGGCGCCGTCTTTGGTCAGTTTCTCGGCGGTGTCCCGGATTTGCTCGACGTACTCGGCGATGCTCTCGACGGCCGGCCGCACCGCCGCATCGGGCGGGCTGGATTCGAGGAACGATTCGAACGGCCCATCGGGCGATTTGGGTTCGGACAAAAGCGGGGTCTCCGGATAGTTGCGTTAGCCGGACGCGCCAGCGACGGCTACGCTCCGGCTACCTCCATTCGCTTGGGTCATCGGGCATCCGGTGCGTCGCCGTCGCTAGCGCGTCCGGCTAACCCGAAAAGGATCACTGTCACTTCCCGACCCGCTTCCAGATGTAATGCTGTCGGCTGTCGCCGCCGCCGAACTCCGTCGGGCGCGTGCTTCCCGCGGGGGCGACACACCAATCGAGCCGATCCCCGTCGATCTTGATGATGCCGGGAATCACTTTATCGCCGCCGAAAGGCATATCCATCTTCATCGGGTCGGATTTGAAGTCGAACTTCGCCGGCACGGGCGGGTACGCCGTGGCCAGCGCGGAGGCCGTCGAAATGATCCCGCGATC
>JANOSQ010000326.1:0-2796 GCA_031415915.1 Fimbriiglobus sp.
GGGAATATGGGGGTTCTCGCTCCCGCGTGCGTTCGCTAGGTTAGCGGGTACCAACGGAATTGAATCCAGACCTTTCGGGAGGGCGGGCGATGGCATCGACGAAGCTGATCGACATCCGGCGCGGCATGGTGTTGAACATGAACGGACAACTCATGTACTGCCTCGACCGCGACCTGAACACGCCGGGGAACTGGCGGGCCATTCTCTACCTGAAACTGAAGAATCTCAAGACCGGCACCATCGTCGACGAGCGCGTCCACCCGGACGACAAGGTCGATGTGGTCTACCTCGACACCCGGCCCTGCACCTACTCCTACAAAGACGGCGACGACTTCGTTTTCATGGATTCGGAGACCTTCGAGCAGGTAACCCTCAACGACCAAATGGTCGGCAAGCAGATGCCCTTCCTCCGCGAAAACGACGCGGTGACGATCACGTTCTACGACGGCAAAGCGCTCGGGATGGACTTGCCGCAGACGGTGACGCTCCGCGTGACGGAAACGGAACCCGGCATCAAAGGAGCCACGGCCGCGGCGCAGCAAAAGTCGGCGACTCTGGAGACGGGATTGAAGGTGATGGTGCCGTCGTTCATCGCCGAAGGGGAAATGATCGTCATCCAAACCGAAGACGCGAAGTATTTGAAGCGGCACAAGGAATAGTCGGGCGATGATCTACGACATCCCGATTCGCAAAGCCGACGGTACCGATACGACACTCGCGGAGTACCGCGGCCGGGTGATGCTCATCGTCAACGTCGCCAGCAAGTGCGGGTTCACCGGGCAATATGAAGGCTTGGAAGCGCTCTACCGGAAGTACAAGGATCGCGGCTTCGTGATCCTCGGCTTCCCCTGCAATCAATTCCTGGGGCAAGAACCGGGCGACGATGCGGGCATCCAGCAATTCTGCAGCGTCAACTTCGGCGTCACGTTCCCCGTGTTCGCGAAAATCGATGTCAACGGGTCGAATGCGGCCCCGATTTACAAGCACCTCAAGAAAGCCAAGCCGGGCACGCTCGGTACCGGCTGGATCAAATGGAACTTCGCGAAGTTCTTGGTGGATCGCGCGGGGAATGTGGTGAAGCGGATCGGCACCTCGACCAAACCGTCCGCGATCGAGCAGGATATCGAGCGGTTGTTGGGTTAGTTCGATTGCGTCAAATCGCGCAGGATGCCGAAGCCGCCGACGGCGAGGCAGAGGAGACCGCCGAATACCAGCGAGATTCCCACGCCGACGAGCCGTGCACCCATCTTGCCGACATTCCAATTCTCGCGGCCATCGACGAATATCACGCCGCCGAGTACGAACAGGATGACCCCGCCTAAGACGAACTGGATGCCACCGGGCCGGATGCCGACATCGCGTCCGCCCGGTCGGCGGCGATCATCGACCGGCTTCATGTTCCCGCAAACGCATTCGGGGCACATCATTCCGAAACGGGCCCGCTTCGGCGGGACGAAGACGCTGTAGCGGCACTGCCGGCAGACGAGGGTGGGCATGGTGCTCAACCGACCGAGTAAACTTCTCCCAAGTTCTACTCCACCGTCACGCTCTTCGCCAAGTTCCGCGGTTTGTCCACGTCGCAGCCGCGCAGCACGGCCACTTCGTAAGCGAACAATTGCAGCGGGATGCTGCACACGATCGGCTGCAAGTAATCCGGCACGTCGGGCACCGTGATCACGTCGTCCGCGATGGCGGCGACTTCGCGGTCCCCTTCGCTGCAGACCGCGATCACCGGCCCGCCCCGCGCTTTGATCTCCTGCATGTTCGACATGACCTTGTCGAAGACGTTGCCGCGCGGCACCAGGAACACGCTCGGCGTGTCTGCGTCCACGAGGGCGATCGGCCCGTGCTTCATCTCCGCGGCCGGGTAGCCCTCGGCGTGGATGTAGCTGATCTCTTTGAGCTTCAACGCCCCCTCGAGCGCCGTCGGGTAAAGGTACTGCCGGCCGAGGTAGAGGCAGTTGTGCATGTCGCCGTAGCGGTTGGCGATCTCCTTCACGCGGTCGTGGCATTCGAGCGTCTTGCGGACGATGTCCGGCAGCGCCCGCAGTTCGTCGATGATCTTCCGGCCCTGCGGTGCCGAGAGGTGACGCATGCGGCCGTAGAAGAGCGCGAGCATCGCCAGCACCGTCGCTTGGCTCGTGAACGCCTTCGTGCTCGCGACACCGATCTCCGGTCCCGCGTGCAGGTAGACGCCGCCGTCCGCTTCGCGGGCGATACTGCTCCCCACGACGTTGCAAATCGCCAGCGTCGGGTGGCCCATCCGCTTGGCTTCCTTCAGCGCGGCCAACGTGTCGGCGGTTTCGCCGGACTGCGTCAGGCAGAGCACGATGGTCTTTTGATCCATCGGCGGGTTGCGGTAGCGCAGCTCGCTGGCGTACTCGACTTCCACCGGCATCCGCGCCAATTCTTCGAAAAGGTACTCGCCGACGAGGCCGGCGTGGTAGCTCGTGCCGCAGGCGGTCATGATGATCCGCTCGGTGCTGCGGAGCTGCTGCGGGCTGAGGTTCAACCCGCCGAAGTGGGCCGTGGCGCTGTCGTCGTCCAAGCGGCCGCGCATCGCGTTGGCGATGGCCTCGGGCTGCTCGTAGATCTCCTTCAACATGAAGTGGGGGAAGTCCCCCTTCTCGGCCTCGAAGTCGCCGAGGTAATGGCGGATGTCTTCCACCGGCACGTCGACGGTGTCGAAATCCATGTTGCGGATGACCCAGCTCTCGCCGTCGAGCTGGCAGATCTGCCGGTCGTTGAGGTAAACCACTTTGTCGGCGTAACCCGCGAGCGCGTTGGCGTCGGAAG
>JANOSQ010000327.1:0-1702 GCA_031415915.1 Fimbriiglobus sp.
CGTACCCGAACAGACCGCCGAACACGTCAACGAACGCATTCGCCTGCGGATGCGGGATCGGGTTGCCCGACTTGCTACGGCCGGCCCGGCGGCGGTCGCCGCGCGGATGGAAGAACTGGATCGCGAATGGGACACCGAGCGGACGCTGGAGGCGAACGCCGCCACACTCACGGCGGTCTCGTCCGCGCTGGCTCTGCTCGTGGACCGCCGATTCGCCGTAGTCCCATTGGTCGTGGGGGGCTTCTTACTCCAACACGCCCTCCAAGGCTGGTGCCCGCCGCTGCCGATTTTTCGGCGCCGCGGAGTCCGGACGCAAGCGGAGATCGAACAGGAGCGCTACGCCCTCAAGGCGATCCGCGGCGACTTCGCGCAGTTCCGCGATGGCAAGCCTGGCCGAGCGATCCAAGCGATTCGTGCGGTGGAGGCGTGATGTCCACACAAAACACTTCGGGAAGGAGACATTTCATGGATTGGCAAGATGCCGCGCTCGCCGCATTCGCCTGCGCCTTCGTCATTCTCTGGCTGTGCGTCTTGCCGCGCATGGGAGTGGGGTGAAGATCCGGCGGTGGGTGCCCGGTGGGCAGCCCTCGGACAAAGACGACCGATCCGCAAAACGCGGCGCCGATGGATGGAGAGAAGCCATGACGAGGCCACTGACTCACAAATCGTGGCCACCTTACGCCGTCGGCGTCGGGATCGGTCTGTTGAGCTGGTTTGCGTTCGCCACTGCCGACAAGCCGCTGGGCATCAGCACGGCGTTCGAGAACACCGCCGCCTTGACCGAGAAGGCGGTCGTGCCGGGGGTCGAACAGACCAACGGGTACTTCGCGGCCAAGGCTGAGGAGGAGAAATCGCCGAAGATCGGGTGGGAGTGGATGCTTGTGTTGGGGGTGTTCATCGGGGCGTTCGTCAGTTCCCGGCTTTCCGGCGACCGCTCGCCGGAAACCGTCCCGGCACTCTGGCGGTGGCGGTTCGGCGCCAGTCCGGCGAAGCGGCTGGTTGTCGCGTTCTTGGCCGGTGGTGTGATGATGTTCGGGGCGCGGCTGGCCCAAGGCTGCACCAGCGGCCACGGGATCAGCGGCAGCTTGCAACTCGCCGCGTCCAGTTGGGTATTCTCGGCGGTGTTCTTCGCCGTCGCCACCGTCACGGCCTTCGCCCTGTACGGAAAAGAAGGAGCCGAGCATGTTTGATTCACCCGAAAAACTCCTGCTCGGTTTGTTGACGGGGATCGCCTTCGGCGTGTTGCTCCAGAAGGGTCGTGTGGCGAAGTTCGCGGTCATCGTCGGCCAGTTCCTGCTCAAGGACTGGACCGTCGTAAAGATCATGGGCACGGCGGTCGTCGTCGGGTCTTCGTCCACTGTCACAAGGGGTAGCGGGCCGGGGCGTTCGACATGATGCACCAAGCGGTCGAGAGAGGGATGACGGGCGAAGAGACGCTCAAAAAGGCCGAGCAGATGGGGTTCGAGTGCGACGTCCCTGCGCTCAAGGAGTTCGTGACCGGGTACGTCGATAACCACGGGGGCCGCGGCCAGGGCGAGGCTGCGGTGGGGGGCGACTCGTAACTCCCGAAACGTGGCGTGGGGTATGCTGATCCCCCGCTGCTTTCTCCGGCATCACCCGCGTCAGTTGGGGTAGGCGGACGGGCTTCCAGACTCCCGTCGCCCCGTTCCGGGCACTACCGAACTACCACCCAGACGCCCGA
>JANOSQ010000328.1:0-2525 GCA_031415915.1 Fimbriiglobus sp.
GCTTTGATCGCTACTTCACCCCGCCCTTGACGCGATCCAATCGAATCTTCACCGCGCCGAACTCGGCGCTCGCCGCATCGACCGTCGGTTTCATCGCGTTGAACTCCGTTTGCGCGGCGGTCACCGCCGCCGTCGCCGGGGCGATGGCGGCGGTCACCGCCACCAGCATCGGCTGTAGTGCCGCCGGTTTCAGTGCGGCGGCGGCTTGCGCCGCGGCGGTGTCAGTCGCCGCTTTATTCACCACGGCGAACTTGTCGGTCGCCACTTTCAGCGCCGCGGCGTTGTCGGCGTTGGCCTTCTTCGCGGCGTCGAGTTCGGCTTGGACGGCGACCAGCAGGTCGGCTGCCTTCTTGGCGTTCGCTTTGAGCGCCGCGTCCGCGGGCACTTTCGCCGTGGCGGCTTGGGCATCGGCGGCGCCCTTCGTGTGAACCGTCACCGCGGCGAGCTTGGCGGCTTCCGCCGCCGCGAGTGGGGCGGTCGCCGCGGTGTACTTGTCCACCTCGGCCTTCGCTGGGGCGACGCCGGCTTTGGCCGCATTCGCGGCGGCGGTCGTGTCTGCCACGGCTTTCGTCGCGGCGGCGATGTCGGCCGTGAGCTTCACCACGTTCGCTTGGGCGTTGGCCAAGTTCGCTTGGGCCGCCTTCACTTTGGCATCGCTGCCGGCGAGGGCGCCCTGCTGGGCTTTCAATTTCGCATCGGCGGCGGCGAACGCGGCTTCCGCCAATTTCACGCGCTCGACCAGCGGCGGCGGGTTCGTGTCGGCGCTGGCCGCGAGCTTGGCATCGGCGATGGTCCAGAACTTGACGACGCCCGACCAATCGCCGGCGACGACCTTGGTGTTGTCGTGTGTCATCACCGCTTGCAAGCCGAGGTCGGGGAAGGCTTCGAACTGTTTCTGCAACGCCCCGTTACCGTCCCATACCTTGGCGATCTTATCGCGGCCGGTGCTGGCGAGTCGACCGTCGTGGCCGAAGTGGACGGCCGCGGCGCCGCCGGGGTGCGCGGCCCAATTCTTGACGTTCCCGCCGTTCTCCATTTCCCAGAGCTTGATGGTGCCGTCTACGCTGCTGCTGGCGAGGACGTTGGAATCGTCCCGCCAAGAGAAGCCGGTGATCATGCCGGTGTGCCCGCGGAGCGTGTGGAACTCGCGGCCGGTGTTGGCTTCCCACACGAACCCGCCGCCGTTGCGGTCGCCGGTGGCGAGCAGCACGCCGTCCGGGCTGAACTCGACCTGCGTGACCCAGTCGGTGTGCTTCTTGATTTCGCGTTCGACCCCACCGTCGGCCGTGCGGTAGATGCGGATGAGCTTGGAGGGCGAACCGACCGCGATGAGCGATTGATCGGCGCTGATGTCGGCGCTGAGGAGGGCGTCCGATTCGATGCCGACTTCGGTGATCTTGTCGCCGGTTTCGACGTTGTACAGCACGGCTTTGCCGGATGCCCCGCCGCGACCGCCGGCCGCGAGGAGCAGCTTGCCGTTGCGGCTGAACTTCAACGAGTTGATCTGCCCTTGATCGAAGGGGAGAACCCCGAGGAGATCGCCGGTATCGGCGTGGTAGAGGATGATTTGCTTCTGCCCGCCGACGGCGATCAGCGGCGCCCACGGCGACGACGCCATGGCGAGTACGGCCCCCGGCCGGCGGGCTTTCGTGAGCGGGTCGAGCTTCAACTTGCCCGCGATCGGCATGGGCGGCGGCCCGGCGGGTTTGCCTTTGCCGACCGACTTCAGGCCGATGTCGATCTTCGGTTTCTCGACGACCTTGCTGCCGGAGTTCTCGCGGCCCCCCTGCTCGATCCAAAGGCGGATGGTTTCGATGGCGGGGTCGGAGATCCTCGCCACCTTCGGCGGCATCTCCGGCTTCGCCTTGTGCGCGGTGAGCGTGTAGAGGCGGGACTTGTCGGGCTCGCCGGGAAAGAAGACTTCGCCGCCGGAGCCGCCGACTTTCATCTCGGCGAAGACGGCGAGGTTGAGGCCGCTCTGCTGCTTGTCGGCGCCGTGACAGGCGGTGCAGTGCTGCTTGAAGATGGGCAGCACATCGTCGACGTACGTCGGCTTCTTCGGGTCGGCGGACGCGACGGCGGGCAGCAGGAGCATCGCGGGCAAACAGAAACGGAGCATCATTGTTGCACCAGGAGCTTTGCTGAGTGATAGTTAACTAAACATTTCGAGAACAAAATCACGAATAATTGGGGCTGGCGTGCACTTCAACAGGCGAGTGTCTGAATCCCATTCGTGCTGAAGTCCAGAATACTTCAAATGCCTTTGAGGATTGAAAAGACCGTTATTCAAGTCGCCATCTGGCAACCAAGCACCGGCACCGGAGTAGCCATGTGGTTCGGCAAGAAAGTCGGCGCCATAGCAATCGCGTTCTGGGTAATATAGAATTAGCGCGCGCGGTTCTGAAAGAACAACATTTGTTTTAAACGCATGAGGCCTTACATCAAGCACGGCGTCTTTGGGTTGGTAATGTTGGCCTAGCCAAGGATAACCACAGACCGTAACCAGTCGAGCATGGTCAAAGTCG
>JANOSQ010000329.1:0-1586 GCA_031415915.1 Fimbriiglobus sp.
GATCGATCCGACTCAGTCGCTTTTGGGCGGTTTGGTGTTCTGCGCAGCGTTCGACAAGGCGGCGGCCAAGGTACCGGCCGACACGCGGCGTATCTCGTCGTACGATTCCGGCGTGGGGAAGGCGGAAAGCGGCGTGATCACCAGCCGCTTCTCCCGCCACTTCCCCCGGAGCGCGAGGCGGAATCAAGGCAGGGGAATCGGGTGAAACATTCACGCGGCTACCAAGCTTGCCAGGAAGTCGTCATCCCATGCGGCAATCTTCCGCCTGAGGCGCAGCGAGTCCTTGCTGGCAGCGGTTCGTAGCAGGTTATGAGCCATGTGCTTGATGGTGGTGAAATTTGCGGGAGCGTGATCGGTTCGGACCCGGCACTCGTCGTCGCGGAAGATCATGTCCATGACCCAATGCAGGCTGTTTTCGATCGCCCAATGGCTGCGCACAACCGGCCCGAGGAGGGCCGCCACCATAACCAATGAGGTGAGATAGAACCGTGTTTCCTGCTCGGCTTTTCCGTTAATCTCGCGGCGACTTTCGACCATGACGACGGCCTTCAAGCCGGGCCAGTCATGACGCTGCTGTAGCCATTTGACGTCGTGGATGACGGTGGTGGTTCGGGTTTCGATGCGTCCGTGATCGCCACCGATCGTGGTATCGCGGCTGATCTCGGTGTCGGCGAAGTCTCGGGCCTTCTGCTCGGTGGCAAACATTTCGACGTCCTCGCGTAGCGAACCCTGGTTGCCCTTCAGCGCCAGGACGTAGTCGGCCTTCTTCTCGAGGATCTTTTGGGCGATGTCGCGCTGGCACCCCATGGCATCGATTGTCACGATCGCCCCTTCGATTGCTAACATATTGAGAAGCTTGGGGATCGCTACGATCTCATTGGATTTTTCGGCCACCTTGACCTGCCCGAGCACCAGGCGCTGGCGCGCCGCGAAGGCCGAGACCATGTGGATCGGTGCACGGCCGGCCTTCTTGTGGCCGGATCGGCGCAGCGTCTTGCCATCGATGGCGATGACCCCGGCCGGCATCCCGGTCAATGCGGCGACCCATCCGACGAAACAGCGTTGGAAATGTTCGCAATCCAGAGCGGCGAAGATATCGCCGATGCGATCATGCGGCGGCGTGCCATCGAGGAACGGGCGGAACCGGCGCAACAACTCCAGCTTCTTGTCGCCAAACCGGGCTATATCGGTAAACGCTTCAGCCCCGGCCAGCACCGCCAGCAGCGACAACAGTAGCACCTCGTCGAGCGGATAGACGACCTTCACCGCTTGACGGGGATCAGGCAACTCATTGAAATGACTGAGAAAGACAGTCGCCTCGAAAAATGCACCACAGTCTGTTGCCAGGTCGTCCATCGTCGTCCTCCACGCAGCCGGTCAGAGGACACGCACAGATTCAGCAATTCAGCAGTTTGTCACGCGATCTTTCACCCGATTGCCCTGCCCTAGCAGCCTGTCGGACTTAACGCGACGCGGAAGCAGGCGGTAGAATCGGGGTAGCGATTCGCGTTTTCTCTGCCGGGACATTTTCCGCATGAGCAACTTCCGTCTGATCGATCGCGATACGGGCTTTCTGATGCCGCCGT
>JANOSQ010000330.1:0-2317 GCA_031415915.1 Fimbriiglobus sp.
CGCAGACCCTTGTTCGTGTACCCGCGAAATTGAGACGGCTCCCACCAGAATACGGATGCGATGATGCAACTAATCCACGGAATGAACAGCAACAGAGCCGCAACGAACTGCCTCCGTTCGGCTCTTCGCCTTTCAATGAGCGCGAAGTTTCTCGCGATCTCAGTCGCGCAGGTGGGCTCCCAAGCGGCGAGTTCCGATGATTCCGGATCGGCCATGCTTCAGCCTCCATGTTGCGTGACTTGAACCTTGCCAATCCACAACACGCGGGGTGAGGCCAAGTCCGGACGGGCAAGAGTGACGCGCCCGACAAAAAGAACGGGACCTGTTTTGGTTGAGTTGGCCGTTTCGCGGGTGGGATCACTTGTGGAAATTGGGGATCACGGTATGAGTTCGCACTCGCAACACAACGGTCACGGGTTGGTCAGGGAGGCGCGATGCGGACGTTCAGGGATCCTCGGCAGGCACGGTTGATCGACGTCTTCGAGGGCGTCATTTCGCCCACGGGGTGGCGGCTGATCGCCGACGGGTGGCAGGGGACGTTTCGGCAGGTCGTGTTGCAGGAGTTGCCGGCGTTGAGGCTCGGCGACGATCTGCATGAGACGCGCGGGCGGCCCTCGGCGGAACTGTATTCCATGTGCGGACTGCTGTTGCTCCGCGACTTCTACAACTGGACCGTCCCTCAGACGTTCGAGGCCGTGCTGTTCCGCAGCGACGTGCAGTACGCCCTGAATCTGGAACCGGGCTTCGAGGTGTGTCAGCGCACGCTTGAACGCTACTTGGCCCGGATGCAGGACGACGACGGGTTGGCCGAGGAGTTGATGCAAACGGTCACCGACAAGCTGGCGCGGTTGCTGGAGTTGTCGGTCGTCCAGTTGCGGTTGGACTCGACGCATGTGCTCAGCGACATGGCCAGCTTCGGCCGGACGCGGATGATGGGCGTGACCACCAAGCGGTTTCTGAACCTCGTGCGGCGGCACAGCCCGGCGGACTACGCGGCGCTGCCGGACGCGCTGCGGACGCGCTGCGGACGCGCTACGAGGGGACGGTCGGCAAGCTGTTCGGAGACACGAAGACTCCCGAGGCGCGGCAGCAGAACCGTCAGCAGGCCGCCGAGGATTTGCGGTTCGTCCGCGACCTGTTCGCCGCGCACGAGAGCCTTTCGCAGTGGGACTCGTACCGGCAGTTGGTGACGGTCTTCGACCAGCAGTGCGAGCTGGTCGAGCACTGGGTCGAGGATGCGCTCGAACAGCGCGTCGCGGTCCGCCAGCACACCGGCGGCGACGTGATCCAAAACCCGTCCGACGAGGGGGCCACCTATTCGGGACACAAGGGCGCGGGCTATCAGGTGCAGTTGGCGGAGACCTGCGATCCCGCCAACCCGGTGCAGTTGATCCTGGTGGCGCTGCCGCAGACGGCGGTGGAAAGTGACGCGCACGCGGTCGCGCCGGTGCTCGAGGAACTGGCCGCGCGCGGGCACGTCGGGCACGTCGAGTCGATCCTCGCGGACACGGGCTACGGCAGTGACGAGAACGTGCAACGGGCCGCCGACGACGAGGTGCAACTCATCAGCCCGGTGCCCGGCGGGACCGCGTTCGAGCCGGCGTCCCTCGGCCCCGAACACTTCGTCCTGAACGACGAGACGCACACGGTGATCGCCTGCCCGGCCGGCCACGCTCCGACGAACTCGCTGTACAACATCGAGCTGGCCCAAGTCACGGTCCAGATGCCGCTGGCCACGTGTGCGGGCTGTCCGCTGTTGGCGCGCTGTCCGATCCAGTTGCAGCAGAAGTCGGCGATCCTGCGGTTCACGTTGAGCGAACTCCGCGCCCGCACCCGACGCCAGGCGGAGCAGACGCCGGAGTACCGGACCGCCTACGCGCCGCGGGCCGGGATCGAGTCGACCAACAGCGGCCTGAAGCGTCGCACGGGCCTGGGTCAACTGCGTGTGCGGGGCCGCCCGGCGGTGCGAACCAGTCTGCTGCTGAAGATCACCGGCTGGAACATCCTGCGTGCCAGCGGGACGGCGCAGCTGCGCCGGCCGGTTCTGCAACAGATGCTCGCCACGGCCGGCCCGGCCCTGAAAGCGGTGCTGAAAGCGGCCCTGAAGCGGCTGGCGGCGCTGTGGAACCCACTGTGGTCGGTGTTGGAACGCATGTTGGCCGTCCTCGGCCCCCCTCAGCGCCTCCCGCCGAGACCAATCGCATTCCTGCCACCGCCGCCCACCGACCGCGCCCGCAATCCGAATCGCCGTCCAACGCCGACCTACCATCCCGCCGCGTGATTCTGTCGGGCGCGTCAAGAGTGCCCGTCCCACGGG
>JANOSQ010000331.1:0-1875 GCA_031415915.1 Fimbriiglobus sp.
ATTCGGAACTCACCCGACCCTTGACTGGATCGGCTCGCCGGGGATCACTTCTTCAGCTTCTTCACCCAAGTACCGACGGCGACGACACCGCTGGCCGAGCCGGTCACGCTGATCATCCCGTCTTTCGACACCACAATTTGAACCGATCCGTAAGTCGGCTTCGCCTTCGGGTCTTCGACCATCAGCTTGAGGAGTACGTCGGCGAGATCCTTGGGATTCCATGTGCCGTAGTCGGCCGGGGCGAAGAGCACGACGGTATGGGGCTCCGGCAGACCATCGCTCTTCGGCTTGCCTCCGAGCGCCGCGACTTGCTTCTCGAGTTCGGCGATGCGGTTTTTGTATTCCAGCTCCCGAAGCTGGCTGGAGAGCGCGTCGCCGACGCCCGGGGGCAAACCCGGGGCGGGCAGCGCTGTGGCCGGGAGGCTACCGGCCGGTGCGACGGGACCGTCGGCCGGGTTCGGCAGGGGACCGTCGGCCGGGTTCGGCGCAGTGGGCGGCTTCGGCGAGGGCGGTGATCCGGGCGCGGGAATTACTAAGTCGCCATCGAGGGTGTTGAACCGTATTGGTCCCACCGTAATAATTGTGGGTGGTGCCACCGACTTACGAAACACCAGTTTTTCTTCTGGACCAGAGCCTTTGATCGTCACTTGACCAACGAAGCTCCAGCCGGCCTTCTCGCGTTTTTCGAGGAGTCCCACGAAGTCGGTCAAACCTTCTTTCGGCACCGGCTCGTATTCGTATTTCGTCGCGGTCGCAGCACTTTTGAGATCCGGCGGCGGGCCAATCAAATTCGCGCCCTTCACCATCTCCGCTTCGGCCTTGGCCAACTCGGCCTTGGCCTTCTCCAAGTCGGCCTTGAGATTCTCGATGAGGCCATCGCCCTTCTGCGGGGCGGCCTTCGTCGCCAGAGGTGCGCCCGGCACTTGGGCCGTGGCCGAGTTCGACCATCCGGCGCCGACGCTCAAGCCCAACCCGGTGGCGACCATCACCCCGGCGGCGAGCAATTTGAAACGGAACATCATCATACCGGTCACTCCATGCATGAGGGCGGTGACGGAACTGGGAACAATCACACCGGGAGGAATCAAGGCGAGCGTGCGTTCGACGAGCGCGGCCGGGGCGACGGAGACGGTGCCGGTGACCCCGCCCAACGCGAGGACGGCGGCGCCGACGCCGCGCTTGGCCAAGCGCTCCAAGAGGGTTTGCTTCGCCCGGGTCAGCCGGGCGGAGAAGGTGCCGAGCTTCTGGCCGAGCGACGCGGCGGCCTCGGTGGTCGCCCGCCCCTCGATGCAGCAGAGCACGAAGGCCGTGCGCTGCGACTCGGGGAGCTTCTGCACCTCTTCGGACACGGCCGCGAACGCCGCCTCCCATGTGCTATCGGCGACGGGCCGATCGGCTTCCGGGATCGCACAAGCTTTCTCGCGCTTCGCCCGGCGCTGCATCGCCCGGCGGGCATTCATGCAAACGCGGTAAGCCACGCCGTGCAGCCACGGCCCGAGCGGCGCCCCCGCCCGGATCGACTTCGCCGAGCGCGCCAGCGTGAGGAACGTCGCTTGGAAGGCGTCGTCCGCATCGGCGTCGTTCGGCAGCAGATTGCGGCACTGGCCCCAGACGAGCCGGCTGTACCGCGTCACCAATTGCGCGAAGGCATCATCCGCTTGGCGCTCGACATAGCGCTCCAGCAGATCCGCATCCGGGATCTCCGCGAGCAGTTGCCGGGCCACGCTGGGCAATCGGGATCGTCGCACCCTTCGGTTCCTCCACTTCAAATTGTCCGCCCACGCGGATGTTCTGCATCGCGTTTTGTGTTTCGTAGGGCAGGTGGAGTCTTCGGAACCCGCCGGGAAGCATTGAGGCATCGGCGGGTTCCGAAGA
>JANOSQ010000332.1:0-2209 GCA_031415915.1 Fimbriiglobus sp.
TGCGCCACGCGATGTTCGGGGTGTCGACCCCAATTGGTGGCCGCTTGTTCGGTGTCAAAAAACACCACCGTAATGCCCTTACCGGCCGCGTCGCGTGCGCTGTGCACGCCCACAAACCCGGTGAACACGGCGGCACGCTGATCCCCATCGGAAGCGACAAATACCACGCCGAAGCGGTGTTCGAGAAAGGGGGCACCGTGCGGCTCTTCACCCTCGGCCAGAACGAAGCCGCCGTGCTCGAAGTCGAGGTGCAAGAGTTGTCCGGCTCCGTGCGGGCGATCACCGCGACGGATTGGGAACCGTTCGTGTTGGCCCCCACCCCGCAACCGGGAGATAAGCCCGGCACGACCTCGCAGTTCACCGGGACGCTGCCGAAAAGCTTGGCGGGCAAGCGGGTCGTCGTGAAGATCTCCGCGATCCGCATCGGCGGCGAGCGGTTCCGCATCGCCTTCGAATCGGCGCCCGCGACCGACGAGCACGCCATCCCGGCAAAGGTGGTGGACGACGACGAAAAGAAGCTCTACTTGACCCCCGGTGGCAAATACACGGAGGCCGACATCGAGGCCAACGGGAAAGCCACAGCATCGCAGAAGTTCAAAGGGCTGAAAGCGAACCACGATCTGAAACCGAAGCCCGGCGAAAAGATTTGCCCGATCACGCTGACCTTGGCCAACGCCAAGTTCACATGGGTGATCGACGGTAAGTCCTACGAATTCTGCTGCCCGCCGTGCGTGGACGAATTCGTGCTCCTCGCCAAAGAGAAACCGTCCGAAGTCCAACCGCCCGAAGCGTACCGCCAGAAGTAATCCCCACACCGGAGAACGACCATGCGACTGTTCCGACTCGCGATTCTTCCCCTCGCCCTCGCCGCCCTCGCCGGCTGCGGCAACAAGGATCTCGCGGAGATCAAAACGGCCCCGACTACGGCGGCGATCGGCGGCGACGACGTGGCCAGCGAACGGGCCAAGCTCGCCCCCGCCGACCGGGCTCTCGTGGACACCCAAGAGTGGTGCGTCGTGCAACCCGACGAGCGGCTCGGTTCCATGGGGCCACCCCCGAAGCTGGATATCGAAGGCCAGCCCGTCTTCGTCTGCTGCGCCGGTTGCAAGAAGAAGGCGTTGACCGACCCGAAGGCGACCCTCGCCAAGGCCGCCGAACTGAAAGCCAAGAAGCAAAAGGAGACGAAGTGATACGGATCACCCGCGCGATAGCTCCCTTGTTGGCACTCGGCTTCTTCGGTGGGGAAGCACTCGCCCAAACACCGGCCGAGGTGTTCGAGACGCGGATCGTGCCGATCTTCAAGTCGCCGAATCCGTCGAGTTGCATGCAGTGCCACCTCGCGGGGGTCGACCTCAAGGATTACATCCTGCCGGATGCGGACAAGACCTTCCGCAGCCTGCGGGATCAGGGGTTGATCGACCTCGACGCGCCGGAGAAGTCGAAGATCGTCCGGCTCATCGACATGGGCGGCGGGAAGGCGGAGAAGCCGAACGCAGTACAAGCCAAGACCCGCCGAGCAGAGCGGGACGCTTTCCTCGCGTGGATCGCGGCCTGCGCCGCCGATCCGAAATTGAAAGCCGCCCCGAAGTTGGACGAGAAGGATCGGGCCGTGCCCGCCCGACCGGTCGAGGTGATCCGCCACGGGCGCAAAGACCGCGTGCTCGCTTCGTTCGAAGCGAACGTTTGGGCGTGGCGCTTCCGCTGCATGAACTGCCACACCGAGGGCACTCCGCAGAACGACAAGTACAGCAAGGAGTACGGCGACCGCGTGGCGTGGGTGAAAAAAGACGGCGCTGCCGCGACGCTCGACTATCTGATCGCGTCGAAATTGATCGACCCGGCCAAGCCCGAGCAGAGCTTACTGCTCCGCAAACCGCTTGGGGAGAAGCACGAAGGCGGCGTGAAGTTCGTCGTGGGCGACGATGCCTACAAGGGCTTCCGCACGTGGATCGAAGATGTCGCCGCGATCCGCGGGGACAAGTACGCCGCGGCGAAGGATCTGCCAGTTGCGGCGGTAGGCCCGCAGAAATTCGGCACCGAGCTTTGGTTGAAGCTCACCGACTGTCCACCGGAGTGGGCCGACAAGTTTTTACTCGTCCGCGTTTACGCCTGGGATGCCGAGTCGAAGAAGTGGGAAGCCGATCCCATCGCGGTCTCGGATCGCGTTGTCTTCGGCAAGGGCAAGCTCTGGCAGCACACGCTGACGCTG
>JANOSQ010000333.1:0-3869 GCA_031415915.1 Fimbriiglobus sp.
CCACCGCCCATGCCGAAGTCACTGGGTGTTTCCACCAAACCCGTACCGAAATGGTGGTGCCAGAGTCTGTTGACGATGACGCGCCGCGTCAGCGGGTGATCCGGGTGCGTCACCCACGCGGCGAGCGCCATCCTTCGCTCGCCATCTCCGAGGGGCTTAGTTCCGAAGTCCGCCTTGAGATTCGACACGCACGACAGCGCACCCGGGGTCACGGTCTCCTTCGGATCCTCGGTGTTGCCGCGGTGGAATCGCTTCATCTCGGGAGGTGGCTCCGTCACAATGCCGTAGACCCGATCCGGCTCCGGGATGGCCGCGAGTTCCTTCTCGAGCGCCTCGCGGTCCTCCTTCTTCTCCGGCTTCGACTTCAACTCCGCAATTCGTTTTTGGAGCGGTTCGCGCTTCGCGGCGTACTCCTGCTCCTCCTTCGCGGAGAGTGCCCGGTTGCCGCGCTTCACCCCGGCGAAAATCGAGGCGATGCGGTAGTACTCCGTCTGCGGGATCGGATCGAGCTTGTGATCGTGGCAGCGGGCGCAGTTGATGGTCACCGCGCAAGTCGCAGCCAGCACTTGCGTGATCATGTCGTCGAGATCGTCGGCCCGCGCCATCCGCTTGAGCACGGGGCTGGGCGTCTCGGCTTGGCCGACGAAATCCCACGGCCCCGCCGCCAAGAACCCGGTGGCGATGACGCCCTTGGGGTCGTCGGGTCGCAGGGCATCGCCGGCGATCTGATCGCGGAGGAACTCGTCGTAGGGTCGATCGCGATTCAGCGCGTCGATGACCCAATCGCGGTAGCGCCAAGCGTGGTCGCGGCGCTGATCGCGCTCGAAGCCGTGGGTGTCGGCGTAGTGGGCGATGTCGAGCCAGTGCCGCGCCCAGCGCTCGCCGTACTGCGGGGAAGCGAGCATCCGGTCGACGAGTTTCTCATAGGCCCGCGGGTCGGCATCCTTTTCGAATTCCGTCACCGCTTGCGGACTCGGCGGCAACCCGAGCAGGTCGAACGACAACCTCCGGATCAGCGTTCGTCGGTCGGCTTCCGGCGCCGGCTTCAACCCCTTCGATTCCAACTTCGCCGCGATGAATCGGTCGATCTCGCCCGAAGCCGCGGCATCCTTGACGATGGGTGACGCCGGTTTGGATACGGGCTGCCACGCCCAATGGTCGAGTCGCTTGTCCCGTGCGGCATCGCGATCCGCCTGCGTCTCGGGCCAATCGGCCCCCGCGTCGATCCAGCGCTTGAACAGTTCGATCTGCGCAGGGGTCAATGGCTTCGGCCCCGGTGGCATCCGCACCTCGACATCCGAGTGCGACACCCGGCGGTAGAGTTCGCTTTCGACGCTCTTCTTCGGGATCAGCACCGGGCCGTGATCGCCCCCTTTGTCCGCGAGGCTCTTCGCATCGAGCCGCAAGCCGCCCTTCGATTTCGTGGGCCCGTGACAACCGACGCAGGACTCCTTCAACAACGGCCGGATCTGTTTCTCGAAGTCGAGCGGCTCGGCGATGGGCAGTGCGGTGAATGCGAGCAGGGGAATCAAGGCGATCATGGCGAACCCGTGGAAACGTCGCGGTATCCGATGATGCTACCCCATCGACCCGGCGCCGTCGAAGGCTTTCCCTCGGTTGACGCGAACACGAGGGTTCTGGCAAACTTCGCTGGGGCATTCGAGTTGTCGTGATCGCTCCGTCCTGGAACCGATGGCCAAACTCGACCGCGCGGCTGATGGGGCCGGGATGCGGGAGCAACCGGAGGCGATGTCGAGGCGGCGGCGCGTCGGAAGACGATTTGAATTCCCGGATCTGCGAGCCGGGGTAAACGTGTGAAATCGCATTCTAGCACCGGCGTCCATCTCCTAGAACAGGCGTGTTGAATCCCTTCCCCTTCGACGGAGGCGACCGATGACGATTCGCAAACGGGGCCCGGCCCTCTTGGCCGTGCTCGCCGCCTTGGCGTTCGGCGTGGTATCCCTGAGCGAGCCGGCACCCATCGCGGCACAACCGGCGCAGATCCCGACCAAAGTCGCGCTGACGTCCGATTTGGCCTTGGTGCCGGGGAACGCCGCCGGGTTCGTCCACGTGGAAGTGGCCAAGGTTTGGAAGACCGACGCCATGGCCGAGATGCGCAAGATCGTCGAACGCGCGGGGCCGAAGGCGCTGGCGGCGCTCGATGCCGACTACAAACCGAAGCCCTCGACGCTCGACCGCGTGACGCTCGTGATGCTGTCGCTGAAAACGCCCCGGATCGAAGACGTGAAGATCGTGACGATCCTCGCCTTCAACGAAGCGTTCGTCGCGGACGACATCCGCAAGATGTACATGCCGAAGGCCCAACCGAAGAAAGCGGGCGGCAAAGAATACTACTCCGACGAAATCCACGGCGTCAGCCTGCACTTCGCCGACGACCGCACGATCGTTTTTGGCGACGCCGAGACGCTCCCCGCATTCTTGAAGATCGCCGGCCACCCGACGGGACCGCTGCGCGATGCCGTGGTCGCGAACCACGGTAAACCGATGATCGCATGCGTGAACCTCAAAGAAATCGCCTTCCTCGCCGAGCTCGACGGGCAACTGCCACCCGAAATCAAACCGCTGTTGAAGGCCGAGAGGTTGACCCTGACGGCCGACATGGGCAAGCGGGTGACGCTCCACGCGAACGTGACCTTCGCGAACCAACCGGACGCGAAAGCGGGCGACGACGCTTTGCGCAAAGCGGCCGACTTGGCCCGCCTGCAACTGAACCGGCCGCGCGAGGAATTCGAGCGCGCCCTGTTCGACAAGAAATCGCGCGACGGCAATCAGCTCGACGATTTGAGCAAAGCGGTCATCGCGCTCGGGGGCTTGGGCGCACTCAATACGCTCGACGAAACTTTGGCGGAGTTGCCTTTCAAACGGGACGGCGCGAACATCGGCGTGTCCTTCTCCCTACCCGAGTGGGCGACCCAGTACATCGGCACGCTCATGGTCTCCGCCGGGGTCGCGTTGCCGGGTATCCAGAAGCTGCGCAACTCCGCGGCGATCATGCAGTCGCAAAACAACCTCAAGCAAATCGGCATCGCCATGCACAACTACCACGACGTCCACGGCACCTTCCCGCCCGCGGCGATCTGCGACAAAAAGGGGAAGAAACTCCTGAGTTGGCGCGTCGCAATCCTGCCGTATATCGAGCAGGACGCCGTCTACAAGCTCTTCAAGCTCGACGAACCGTGGGACAGCGAGAACAACAAGAAAGCGAGCCAAGCGCTCGTGAAAGTCTACATGGATCCGCGGTTGCCGAACACGACCGGGCACACGCACTACAAGCTGTTCGTCGGCAAGGAGACGCCGTTCGATTGGCTGCAGAGCAAGAAGATCCAAGACATCACGGACGGCTCTTCGAACACGATCATGGTCGTCGCCGCGGGCGATGCAGTGCCGTGGGCGAAGCCGGATGACTTCGAGTTCGATTCCGAAAAAGCACTGCCCGACTTGAGCAAACCCTTCCCGCAACTGATCGCCGCTTTCTGCGACGGTTCGGTGCGGACGATCAACCCGAGGATGAAGGACTTTGAGAGGATCATGAAGATCATCATCGGTTGCAGCGACGGGATGGTGACGCCGGACTTTTGATAAACGGGGTCTTGGGTCTTGGGTATCGGGTCTGCGAAGCGGCGTTTTCCCAGACCCAATACCCCAGATCCCAGACCCTATTTGTTGAAATCCACTCCGACCGAATCGCCGCGTTTCACCGCCACCTTCCGCGATTCGGCTTTCCACTCCCCGCGATCCCGCCATCGGACGATGAATTCGTATTCCCGGCTCGCGCTCTCTTCGAGCGGCGGCGTTTCGTAAACCCGGTCGAGGCCACTCTCGTTCACTTTCGCGGTGCCGATCCAAAG
>JANOSQ010000334.1:0-10439 GCA_031415915.1 Fimbriiglobus sp.
ACTCTTGTTGCCCGCGAAGGCGGGCAACAACGGCTCGGTTTGACCGATGACCACCGAACGCGCCAAGATGCTCGCGGGGGGACTCTACGACCCGCTCGATGCGGAACTCGTCCGGGATCGCGCCAAGGCGCGCGACCTCTGCTGGGACTTGAACGCGACACGCGAATCGGACGCCGAACTCCGGCGCCAATTGCTAATGGAACTCTTCGGCAGCGGCGGCGCCACCGCGTGGATTCAACCGCCCTTCTTCTGCGACTACGGCTCGAACATCCACCTCGGCGAACGGGTTTATTTCAACTTCAACTGCGTCGTCCTCGATGTCTGCGAAGTCCGCATCGGCGACTTCACCCTCATCGGCCCGGCCGTGCAGATCTACACCGCGACCCACCCGCTCGAAGCGGAGCTGCGCCGCCGGCAAGAGTTCGCGAAGCCGATCACCATCGGCAAGGATGTGTGGATCGGCGGCGGGGCGATCCTTTGCCCCGGCGTGACCGTCGGCGACCGCACCGTCATCGGCGCCGGCAGCGTCGTGATCAAGAGTTTGCCGGAAGGGGTCGCCGCCGCCGGTAACCCGTGCCGAGTTCTCCGGTCGCTGGAAGGAGCGCATTGACGAGTTGATTCATTCGGGCGGCTTATTTCTTGTCTTCTACCGCTTCTGGAACGAAACTCCGGAGCGTGCCCGTGGTTCAATGCTCAGCCGGCGCGCCGTTGTTCGCCCCGCCCCTTGGCCCATTCGCGACGGAACCCTATGCACCCCATCCGCTTACTGACTGTCGCGGTCTGCTTGGTCGTTCCGGGTGTCGCTTCGGCCGTCGATCTGCCCTCGGGTGGTAAAATCGAGAAAGTCGATTTTGAACGGCACGTCATGGGGCTGCTTTCCAAAGTCGGTTGCAACGCCGGGTCGTGCCATGGGAGCTTCCAAGGCAAGAATGGCTTCCGCCTTTCGCTCTTCGGCTACGAACCCGATTTCGACTTCGCCGCCCTGACGCGGGACAATCTCGGCCGGCGCGTGAACGTCCAAAAGCCGGACGAAAGTTTGCTGCTCTTGAAGGGGGCCGGCCGGATGCCGCACGATGGCGGGATGCGGTTCGGCAAGGGGACGTGGATCGACTCGATCTTCCGCACGTGGATCGAACAGGGGGCCAAGCACACCCCCGGCAGCGGCAAGATCGAAGAAATGACCGTCAGCCCACCCGACTTCGCCGTACTCGCGGTCGATAAGACGATTCAAATCAAAGTGACCGCCAAGTTTGCCGATGGCACGAGCGAAGACATCACGCCGTTCTGCGACTTCAAAATCAGCGACGATGCTATCGGCGCGGTTTCGCCCTCCGGCGTCGTATCGTCCCGCCAACCGGGCGACGCCGGCTTGACCGTGCTCTACCGGGGGAGCGTCCGGGCGATCCGCGTGCTGGTTCCGGCGCCCGGCAAACCGGGAGCGGTCTATCCGAAGGTCGAACCGGTGAACTTCATCGACCGCGAGGTCTTCGCCAAACTCAAGCTGTTGAACATGGTTCCGGCCGGGCCGAGCGAAGACCTCGAGTTCCTCCGCCGCATCACCATCGACACCATCGGTATTTTGCCGACCCCCGATGAGATCCGCAAGTTCGCCGCCGACACCGCGACCGATAAACGGGCGAAGAAGATCGACGAGTTGCTCAAGCACCCGCTCCACGCGGCGCTCTGGGCGACGAAGTTGAGCGATGTGACGGGGAACAATACCGTTGCACTGGAACAGCCGAACGGGGCGATCCAGAACCGGCGCTCGCAGATGTGGCACGACTGGCTCCGGAAACGGATCGCCGACAACACGCCCTACGACGAACTCGTGCGCGACATCCTCACGGCGACGACGAACGACGGACGGAAGCCCGAAGAATGGTTCGAAGCGGCCAAGAAGCTCGACGAGCAACTGGAAAAAGGGTTCGCCAGCGATTACGCCGACAAGAAGACGCTCGACTTGTTCTGGCGCCGTCAGCAGGTTGTGCCGATCGAGCAATGGAGCGAGAAAATCGCCGCGGCGTTCCTCGGTGTCCGGCTCGAGTGCGCCCAATGCCACAAGCATCCGACCGACCGCTGGACCCAAGACGACTACTGGGGCTTCGCCAACGTCTTCTCCAACGTCGTGTTCGCGAACAACCAGTTCAGCAGCCCGGATGCGAAGAAACTCGCGGACGCCGAGAACGCCAAACGCAAAGAAGCCGCGACCGCCGGCGGCAAAGTGAACCCGCAGATCACTACGGTGCGCGAGATGTACATCGCGACGATGGGTGGCACCGGCAAACCGCCGGCTCTCAAGCCGATCCCCATGACGACCCGCACCGTCGGCAGCAAAGCCCTCGGCGGGCCGGAACTCAAGCACGTGAGCGGCGCCGACACGCGGGCGAAACTCTGGGAATGGATGGTCGCCAAAGAGAACTCGTTCTTCGCCAAGAGTTTCGTCAACCGCGTCTGGGCTCACTACTACGGCGTCGGCCTCGTGAACCCGGTGGACGACTTCAGCCAAGCGAACCCGCCGACGAACGCCCGCTTGCTGGAGGCGCTCGCCAAAGACTTCACCGACAATGGGTACGACCTCCGCAAATTGGAAACCGCCATCCTGCTGAGCCGCACATATCAAATGTCGGCCAAGGCCAACGACACGAACAAGTTCGACAAGAACAACTTCGCCCGCAGTTACGTCCGCTCGCTGATGGCCGAGCAAGTCGTCGACGTGCTGAACTCCGGGATCGGCGTCGATGAAGCGTTCGCCGCCGACGCCCCGGCCGGCAAGAAGATGACCGAGGTGGGCGCCAGCCGGTTGAACAACGCGAACTTGGCCTACGTGCTCCGCATCTTCGGTCGCCCACCGCGCACAACGGCGTGCGACTGCGAGCGGGCCATGGAAGCGGCGCTGCCACAAACGCTCTTCCGCCTCACCGACCCGAGCCTGACGCAGAAACTGAGCGCCCAAACCAACCGGGCGCACACGCTCGCTAAATCGAAGAAGTCGAACGACGAAGCCGTCGATGAATTGTTCTTGGGGACACTCTCCCGCTACCCGACCGACGCCGAGAAAGCGAACGCGTTGAAGTACATCGCCGCGGAGAAGACTCGTGCTGCGGGGTTGCAAGATGTCTTGTGGGCGTTGATCAATACGCGGGAGTTCATCCTCAACCACTGACCGCTATCTGCTGAAAGCTGTCTGCTGTTTTACTTGGACAGCGGACAGCTTTCAGCAATGAGCACTCAGCAGGAGAATCGAGTGAAGGATTTTCGCAGTCTCAAGGTTTGGGAAAAAGCTCACGCGCTGGTTTTGGAAGTTTACAAACTGACCTCGAAATTCCCGGTCGATGAGCGATTCGGACTCACGATCCAAATGCGTCGATCCGGTGCCTCGATCCCGACCCACATCGCCGAAGGATGTGGGACCGATAACGACCAAGATTTCGCGAGGCTGTTGCAGACGGCCATGAGGAGCGCCTGCGAATTGGAGTACCAACTGCTTTTGAGCCGGGATTTGACCTTCACGCCGGTCGAACTGTACGCCGAACTGGAACCGAAGGTGATCGAAGTCAAGAAGATGTTATCCGTATTTATCCAAAAGCTCCGTGCCGGAAACCTTTAACCCAGAGAACGACCATGCGATTCCAAACCGACTGCGAAGGCTTCTCCCGCCGCAACTTCCTGCAAATCGGCTCCGCCGGGATGCTCGGCCTCACCTTGCCGACGATCCTCGCGTCGGAAGCGAAAGCGAAGGAGACCGACGCTAAGGCCTCCAAAGCCAAAAGCGTCATCCTCGTCTGGCTGTCCGGTGGCCCGGCGACCATCGATATGTGGGACAACAAGCCCGAAGCCCCCGAAGGCATCCGCGGCGAGTTCAAGTCGATCGACACCAAGGCCAAAGGCGTACAATTCGCCGAGACGCTGCCGAAGATGGCCGGCGTCGCCGACAAGATTTCCGTCGTCCGCTCGCTCTACCACACGATCCCGAGCCACGGCCCCGCCACAGTGTTCATGACGACCGGCAACAAGCCGACCTCGGCGATCCAATACCCCGCGATGGGCTCGGTCGCGTCCAAGCTCCTCAAGACCGAGCTCGGCATCCCGCCTTTCGTGAGCTTCGTCGATCTCCGCAACGGTGCGGCGGGCGGCGCCGGCTACCTCGGCACCGGCTACAACCCGTTCAGCGTCGAATCGAACGGCGGCGGTGGCAAAGGGGCGGACAAAGGCGACAAGTCCGCCGCGTTCCGCCTCCGCGGCATCACTCTCCCGAACGGCGTCTCGCTCGACGACCTCAGCAAGAAGGATCAACTGTTGAAGTCTTTCGACGACGGCTTCCGCAAACTCGACCAACAGTCCGACCTCGTCGACGGGCTCGACACCTTCCACAAGCAGGCGATCGAAATCCTCCGCTCGGACAAAACGAAGAAGGCCTTCAGCCTCGGCGAGGAATCGGCCGCGATCCGCGAGAGCTACGGCACCGGCCCCATCGGCCCGGCCGCGCTCGCCGCGCGTCGGCTCGTCCAAGCGGGCGTCCGCTTCGTCACCCTCGGCTTCGGCGGCTTCGACACCCACAGCAAGACTTTCGAAGCGCACAAGAACAAACTGATGCCGTCGCTCGACGGGGCGCTGTCCGCGCTCATCGCCGACCTCGACCAACAGGGAATGCTCGAGAGTACCATCGTGATGTGCGCCGGCGAATTCGGCCGCACGCCGAAGATCAATAAGACCGCCGGCCGCGACCACTGGGCGCGCAGCATGGCCGCGGTTCTCGCCGGTGGCGGCCTCAAGCGCGGCTACGCCCACGGCACCACCGATGCCAGCGGCATGGCCCCGAACTTGGATCCCTGCACTCCGGACGACATCGGCGCCACGATCTTCGGCCAACTCGGTATCAAATCCGATACCGAAATCCAAAGCCCGACCGGCCGGCCGATCCAACTCTTCCGCGAAGGCAAAGCCATCGAGAAACTGATCGGGTAACCGAAGAGTAACAAGCGAGTGATCTCCCCCTTGCCCGAAGGATTTCCTTCGGGCATGATTGTTGATGTGCGGTGTTCGGCACTCCCGGGAGTTTCCCATGCGTCGATTTCTCGCGGCCGCAGTTTCCGTCCTCGCGCTGGCCGGCGCCGGCTCCGCTCAGGAACTGAAAGCGAAAGTGCCCACCGTTGATTCGGCGGAATTGACGCGACTCGCGGATCAACTCGCGGATCGCGACTACCGTGTCCGCGAATCGGCCGGGAAGAAGCTGGCCGAACTCGGGGTCGACGCCCTCCCAACGCTCCGCAAAGTCGCGGAGTCGGGCAATCTCGAAGCCACCGACCGCGCCGCCGACTTGATCGCCAAGATCGAATGGCGATTGGGCAACGCGAAATCCACCGAGGGAACACCCGTCGAATTGAAAGCCGAGGAGCAAACGCTCGGTGCGGCGTTCGACAGCCTGCGGAATCAAACGGGCTACACCATTCAAATCAACGGCGATCAAAGCCCGCGCTCGAAGAAGCTGACGCCTAAGGCCGCGAGAGCGATCTTCTGGAACGCGCTCGATGCCCTCCTCGTCGACACCGACCTCGAAGTTCAATCCGTCGTGGTGACCGCCACACCGATCAACCTGCCGATGCAAGGCGAGCCGCAGCGGCCGATGCCGTCGGTCGGCAACGTCTTGCTCCGCCAAAAGACGACCAAGACCGCGCACCCGGTTTGCATCAGCGGTGCATTCCGCATCGAGGCGATCCCGATTCCGGTCTCGAACCTCCCGCAAATGCCGGCGAACCGCGTCCCCGTCTTGCTGCAGATCACCCCCGAACCGCGACTCCGCTGGGTCGGCACGACGCAGACGCTCATCACAATGGCGAAAGATCAAGAGGGCCGTGCGCTCCCGTGGGATTTTATCGCCGGCGATTTCCAACCGAACATGTACGCTTACGAAGGCCGCGCGCGGCTCGGTCGCAAAGGCGGTGGCTACTACGGTGGCCCGGTGGCCTCGCCCGAGTTCCCAGTCACCCAATTCCAAGCCTACGTGAAGCTGCTGGCAGACCCCGCAGGAACGAGCGATACGCTGAAAACATTGGATGGCAAAGTCCGCGGCAAAATCTGGAGCCAACCCGAAACGATGCTCGCGATCTCCGGGCTGAGCGAGTCGTTCCAAGACGTTCAAGGTCATAATCGCCTGAGCCTGAAAGCGAAATACGAACCGATGCCCGGGGACGCCGCAGCCTTGTTACTCTCGGTCACGACCACCTACAATTCGGGCGAAGTGATCCCGCAGCACGGCACCAGTGCCCTGCAATCCGAGGTGCTTTGGATCGAGAACGGCCCCGGCGGACGGGCGAAGGTGAAGCTCAGCCCCGAGGAGCGCGCCCGGGCGCAGGGCTACACCAACGCCTACGGCTTGGCGCTCGTCGATGGCCAAGGCAAACCGATGAACTTGTCGCCGCACACGGCCACGCAGCACAACCAATACGATCAGTGGTCGGGCACCCAAACGATGATCGTCGTGGCCCAGTACGTCGTGCGGCCCGCGGATAAAGACCCGGCCAGCAAGCCCGCGAAACTCGCCTTCAACGGCACCCGCATCAAGACGCTCGAAATCCCCTTCCAATTGAAGGACGTCGCGGTGCTCCGCGGCACCGGCACCAACGTGCAGAATCGAGAGGTCTTGGATATATACGTCCGCTGAGCCGCGCCAACGCAATGCCCCTCTCGCCGTTGGGAATCTACGACCGCAGCGCGTATGCCGCAGCGGGGGTAGAGAACACTCATGCTTCGCTTCATCATCGTCGTTTCCGCCTCCGCATTCGCCGGGGCGTCGTATTCCCAAGAAGTCAGAGTCCCTTTGAAGCTGGCGGATAGTGCGGAATTGTCGCGGTTGGCCACACGGCTCGGGGATCGCGATTATCGCATCCGCGAGGAGGCCGGCAAACGCTTGCACGAACTGGGGATCGACGCCCTGCCGACGCTGTACCAAGTGGCCCTGTCGGGGGATATTGAAGCGGGTGATCGGGCGGCGGAGTTGATCTCTAAAATCGAGAAGGCACGGGCCAACGCGAAAAGTATCGCGGGGACGCTCGTCGAACTCGATACCGCGGAGACCCTCGGCGCGGCCCTCGACTCGCTGGGCAAACGAGCCGGGTGCGCGATCCGGATCGATGGCGATCAAAGCCCGCGCTCGAAGAAAATGCCTCCCAAGTCGGGCAAGATCCTGTTTTGGGACGCACTGCAAGCGCTGGCCGATGCCGCCGATTTGGAAGTGGTATCGGCCAGCGTCGGCAATGCACCGGTAGTTTTGCGGGCCAAGAAGGGAACCCTCTCGAACCCCGCCTGCAACACCGGAGCGTTTCGCATCGAGTCCGTCCCGGTTCCCATCGCAGGTCTCCCGCAATTGTCGTCCGACCGCGTCCCGCTGATTTTGCAGGTTTCACCCGAGCCGCGTATCCGCTGGGTCGGCACGATGCAAACGCTGGTCGCGGAATGCCGCGACCAAGACGGCCGCTCGCTCCCCTGGGACTACCTGACCGCCGACCCGCCCGCATTCGGGCAATACGGCGGTGGTGGATTCGGAGCCGGAGGGTTTGGTGCGGGCGGGTTTGGCAACGGCGGCGGAGCGTTCGGCAACGGCGGTGGATTCGGTGCTGGCGGCGGGTATGGGGGAACTGCCGTAGCCCCTACCCAAGCACACGTCAAACTCCTCGCCCGCCCGGAGGGACCGAGTCGAACGCTCAAGACTCTGAAGGGAGCGATGCGTGGGAAAATTTGGGGTGGGTCGGAACCGCTGCTCGAACTCGCCGGGCTGAACGGGGATTACCGGGAAGTGCGAGGGGAGAATAGCATGAGCATGAAGGCGAAATTCGAACCGGTACCCGGAGATGCGGCCGCACTTTTGCTCTCGGTCTCGATGTCGCACCGTTCGCACGAAGTGGTGCTCGGCTCCGAAGAGCTTCGGAAGGCGAAGGCGACCGCGAATCCATATTGCCTTTCGCTCGTCGACTGGGGTGGCGAGCCGATGGATCTCTGGCCCCATCCCGGGAAGGAACGGGACTATCACGACGGTAACACCGGCTTGCGAGAAGTGTTCGTTCAATACATCGCACGACCGGCGAACAAAGGCGATTCCGGCAAGCCGAAGAAACTCACCGTCTTCGGCACCCGGATCAAGACGGTCGAAATTCCGTTCCACTTGAAAGACGTGCCCGTATTACCCGGCACTGGGATCGCTACCCAGATGCATGCCACCCAGTCGTTCCGTTTGAAGTGAGAGGCCACGCTTTTGCACGATTGGTTGCTCATCTTCCTCGGCGGCGGCGCGGGTGCAGTCGCCCGCTTTCTGCTCGGCCGAATGCTCGCGGCGCCCGCCGGATTCCCTTGGGTCACCTTCGGCATCAACGTCGCCGGCTCGTTTTTCCTCGGGCTGCTGGTCGTGCTGTGCAAAGACCGGCCGGTCTGGCTGGCGCTGCTCGGCGCCGGCTTCTGCGGCGGCTTCACCACCTTCAGCGCGTTCAGCGTCGAAACCCTGCGACTGCTCGAAGCGGACGCTTACGCTAGCGCCGCAGGTTACGTGCTCGGTTCGGTCGCGCTCGGGTTGGCGGGTGCGTGGATGGGAATGCAGTTGGCGAAGGGGTGACGGGAATGATTCGCCGTGGAGCATGTATGTATGTCATCCGATCCACAACCCTTTTTTCGTAGGCCGTGTCGAATCCGCGAGGATTCGAGAAAGGGAGTGCCATCGGCCGGAAGCGTGAGCGCTGCCCGGGTTCAAAACGTCGCTTGCGCTTCCGGCTCCGACGGATTTCCAAACCGCTGTGCCGTCTTCACCGGGTAGCCGCGGAGGAATTCGGCCGCGGTCATCTTCTTCTTCCCGGCGGGTTGGAGTTCGTCGATTTGAAGGAGGCCACCGCCGGTCCGGATTTTCAAGCCGTCGAGCAGAGCGCCCGGCTCGCCGCCGTCGCCCGGGAGTGCAGTCGCCCGGCTGACGATCACGCGCATTGGCTCGTGGCCCGGCCGTAGGAAGAAACTGTACGCCGTCGGCCAGGGCTGCATCGCCCGGATGTGGTTCACGATGTCCTTCGCCGACTTGGACCAGTCGATGAGGCCGTGTTCCTTCTTGAACTTGGGAGCCTTGGTGACGAGCGTGGGATCTTGCGGAACGCCCGCGACGGGGCCGACCTTCATCTCGCGGATCACATCCATGCAGATGCGGGCGCCGAGCGGGGCGAGCCGCAGTTCGAGTTCGCCCGTCGTCTCCTGCGGGAGAATCGCCAACTCTTCTCGCTTCAGCATCTCGCCCGCATCGAGGCCCAGTGAAATCCGGATGATCGTGACGCCGGTGACGGTCTCTCCGCAGCGAATCGCATGGGCGATGGGCGAAGCACCGCGGAACTTCGGGAGCAGCGATGCGTGGACGTTGATCGCCCCGAGCTCCGGAGCCGCGATCACCTCCGGCTTCAGGATTTGCCCGTAGGCGGCGACGACGAGCAAATCGGGTTCGAAGGCCCGCAGCGCCGCGACCCCTTCGGGCGTGTTGATGCTCTCGGGTTGAATGACGGGGATGCCGGCCGATGCGGCGATGTTCGCCATCCCCAATCCCGTCTGCCGGGTACTGCCGCGTTTGTTGCCGCGGTCGCGCTCGGGTTGCGTGACCAACCCCACGACCCGTTCCCCCGCCTCGATGAGCGCTCGGAACGTCGGTTCGGCGAAGGTGCCGGTGCCCATCATGACGAGACGCATCTGGCTCGCCTTCGGCTCAAAGTTTCGGTTCCAATCCCGAAGGCAAAGTCCCCTTCTTTACATCGTCGGCGAAGTCGGCGATCAAATCTTCCAGCGGGCGTTTGCTACCCATGCGGGCGAGCGGGCCCATTTTGTCGATGAAGAGGCCGCCTTGCAGATGGTCGATCTCGTGCTGCCAGATGCGGGCCGCGAGGTCGGAGCAGATCATCTCGTTGAGTTTGCCGTCGAGCGAGTAGTAGTGCACCTTCACCGTCTTCGCCCGGCGGATGTCTTGGAACAACCCGGGGAAGCTGAGGCACCCTTCGCGGTCTTTGACGATGCCTTTCGTTTCGATGACCACCGGGTTGATGGCGACGAGTTCGGCTTCCTTCGTGTTGGCGTCGCCGTCGAAATTGATGACGATCATCTGGTAATCGAGCCCGACCTGCGGCGCCGCTAAGCCGAGACCCTCGTGCCGATACATCAAAGCGAGCATCTCGTGCGCGGCCGTTCGGATGCTTTCGTCGAGGCCGGTGAGCGGCCGGCACTTGGCCCGCAAGGCGGGGTGGGGATAGTTGAGGATCTTCATGGTGACGGAATTATAGTGGGCCGGAAACGAAGCCGGGGTATTGGGGGTGGGGTGTGGGAAGATGGACTTCGTTCTTCCCATACCCCACACCCACCCCCAATACCCCGCTTGATCAAACGTGGAGCGAAGGGGAGTTGAACCCCTGGCCTCTGCAATGCGAATGCAG
>JANOSQ010000335.1:0-15463 GCA_031415915.1 Fimbriiglobus sp.
GAGCCAATCGGCCGTTTTGATGACATCGAGGTTGTGCTCGATCACGAGGACGGTGTTCCCCTGATCGACGAAGCCGTGGAGCACTTCGAGCAGCTTGCGAATATCCTCGAAGTGGAGGCCGGTGGTCGGTTCGTCGAGGATGTAAAGCGTCTTGCCGGTGCCCTTGCGGCAGAGTTCTTTGGCCAGCTTCACGCGCTGGGCTTCGCCCCCGGACAGCGTCGGCGACGGCTGGCCGAGCTTGATGTAATCCAAGCCCACATCGTGGAGTGTCCGCAGCATCGCGTAGACTTTGGGCACGTTCTCGAAGTGCGCGACCCCTTGGGCCACCTCCATTTCGAGGGCGTCGCGGATGTTCTTGCCGCGGTACTTCACCTGCAGGGTTTCGTGGTTGAAACGCCGGCCATCGCAGACGGGGCAGGTGACCCAAACATCCGCGAGGAAGTCCATCTCGAGCTTGTTCGACCCGTTGCCCTCGCAGGCTTCGCAGCGGCCCCCCGGTCGGTTGAAGCTGAATCGCCCCGCATCGTAGCCGCGCAGTTTCGCATCGCTCATCTTCGAATAGAGCAAGCGGATTTCATCCCACACTTTGATGTAGGTCGCCGGGTTCGACCGGGGCGTCCGGCCGATGGGCGACTGGTCGATGGTGATGACTTTGTCGACCTGATCGACTCCGTCGATTCGGGTATCGGGTTCGGGGTATCGGGTATCGGAAGATTCGGCTTCGCCATCGTCGTTCTCGGTGCCCGATAGCTCGCGGTGAAGTCCACCGTGAAGTACGTCATTGATAAGCGATGACTTGCCCGAGCCGCTGACGCCGGTGACGACGACGAACGCGCCGAGGGGGATATCGACGTTCACGTTCTTCAAGTTGTTGTGCTTCGCCCCGACGATGCGAATGATCTTGCCGGTGATCGCCCGGCGCTTCTTCGGGATCGGGATCGACTTGACGCCGGTCAGGTATTGCCCCGTCGGGCTGGCGGGGTTGGCGAGCACCTCGCTGGGAATCCCGGCGGCGACGATTTCCCCGCCGCGGATACCGGGGCCGGGGCCGAAGTCGACGAGGTAATCGGCGGCGCGCATGGTGTCTTCGTCGTGCTCCACGACGAGCACGGTGTTGCCCATGTCGCGCAGATGGAGCAGGCTGGCGAGGAGGCGTTCGTTATCGCGCGGGTGCAGGCCGATGCTCGGTTCGTCGAGGATGTAGAGCACGCCGACGAGGCCGGAGCCGATCTGCCCGGCGAGGCGAATGCGCTGGGCTTCGCCGCCGGAGAGGGTCGGCGCGGCGCGATCCAAGCTGAGGTAATGCAGCCCGACGTTGAGCAGGAAGCCGAGGCGGGCGCGGATCTCTTTGAGCAGTTCCCCGGCGATGAAGCGCTGGACGTCGTTGAGCGATTTCTCCATGACGGCGAACCACGGCACGAGATCGCCGATCGGCATGTGGCCGACTTCGACGAGCGTTTTGTCGCCGACGCGCACGGCCCGCGCCTGCGGGTTCAGCCGCTCACCGTGGCAGGCGGTGCAGTTCTGCACGCGCATGTATTTTTCGAGCTGCATCCGCCGTGGCCCGGCGGTCGCCTTTTTGAACTGCGAGATGAGCTGCGGGACGATCCCCTCCCACTTGCCGCTGTGCTTCCAGACCTTGCCGCCGCGCTGCTTCCACTCCCAAACGATATGCCGGTCGCCGGAGCCTTGCAGCCAGAGGTGTCTGTGCTCGGCCGGGGTCTTGTCCCACGGCAGCTTCGGATCCAGCCCGAGCGAACTTGCCACGCCCTCGTAGATGTGCTTCTTCCACCGGCCCATGCCCTTGATCGCGCCGATCAGCGGGATGGCCCCGTCGTTCAGGCTCTTGGTCGGTTCGGCGATCAGGAGTTCGTGCGCGAAGCTGTGGAGGCGCCCGAGGCCATCGCAAGCCAGGCACATCCCGTGCGGGCTGTTGAAGCTGAACAACTGCGGCGTCGGCGGCTCGAAGCTGATGCCGCAATGCGTGCAGGCGTAGTGGGCGGACAAAAGGATGTCAGTCGTTCGGATTTCGGATTTCGGATTTCGGATTTCGGATTTGCCGTCCGATTCGACCGCGAGGATCACGTTGCCTTCCGCGAGGGCCAACGCTTGTTCCACCGCTTCGGCCACGCGGGTGCGTTGGGCGCCGTCGGCCGATTTCAATTGCAAGCGGTCGATCACGATCTCGATGCTGTGCTTGATCTTCTTGTCGAGCTTCAAGTCGTCGCCCATCCGCACGATCTGGCCGTCGACGCGGGCGCGGACGTAGCCGCGCTTCACCATGTCGGCGAAGAAATCCTCGAAGGCCCCCTTCTGCCCCCGCACGACAGGCGCGAGGATGCTGAACCGCGAACCCTGCGGCAACGCCGCGATGCGCCCGAGGATTTGCTCCCGCGTCTGCGCGGCGATGGGTCGGCTGCAATTGGGGCAGTGCCCCAGCCCGACGCGGGCGTACAACACGCGGAGGTAATCCGAAACTTCGGTGACGGTACCGACGGTGGAACGCGGATTCCGCGCCGCGCTCTTCTGTTGGATGCTGATCGCCGGCGACAACCCGCCGATGTAATCGACGTCGGGCTTCGGGAGTTGGCCGAGGAATTGGCGGGCGTAGTTGGAGAGGCTCTCGACATAGCGCCGCTGCCCCTCGGCGTAGAGCGTGTCGAAGGCGAGCGAGCTTTTCCCGGAACCGCTGACGCCGGTGAATACGATCAATTTGTTGCGGGGAAGTTCTAGGTTGACGTTGCGGAGATTGTGCTCGCGCGCGCCGCGAACCGTGATGGTCGGATTGTCCATGTGCCCGGCGTGCCTCTCCGACGATGTTGGGAACAATTGAATAGTACGGAGCGGGCAATTCGCAGGACACCGGGATCCGGAATTGCGGGATTGGGCTTCGCCATAACCGTATTATTGATTTGGGTTAAAGTCGGATTTCAAGTCCGGGCTCGGTTTTGCGGTGATTCGGGAACTTTCGGCCCAAAGTCCGCGTCTTTGTGTGTAGATCGCCGTGAATCCAGATGACCGACACCTGATTGCGGAAGCCTTGGCCGGCCGGACCGCTTCCTTCGGGGAATTGGTTCTCCGGTACCAAGATCGGCTCTACCATGTGGCCAACCGCGTGATGGCGAACCCGGATGACGCCCTCGATGTGGTTCAAGATACCTTCGTGAACGCCTACCAGTCGTTGGCCAGTTTCAAAGGGGACGCCGAGTTCTTCACTTGGCTGTACCGCATCGCCTTCAACACGGCGATCAGCGCCAAACGGAAAAAGCGGCCGGCGCTGAGTTTGGACTCGACGGCGGGGAACAACGGGGAAGCCGGGATCGACCCGGAAGACAAAGCCTCCGATGTGGCTCCCCATGCCGCGATGGAACGAACCGAAGATGAACGGGTACTCGCGGCGGCGATCGCCAAGCTCTCCGCGGAACACCGGACGGTCTTGTTGATGAAGGATATCGACGGGTTGAAGTACGAAGATATCGCCGGTGTGATGAACGTGCCGATCGGAACCGTCCGCAGCCGGCTGCACCGGGCCAGATTGGAATTGCGGAACTTGCTCGACCCCGCGTCCGTCGGATTGATCGGAGCGGTCGAATTGACCGAGATCGAAGAGTAGGATGACCCCGAATCCGGATCGAAACTAGGCCATGTTGACCGCACGCGAACTCGAACTCCTGACCGCCGCCGTGGACGGCGCATTGACGCCCGCCCAGTCGCGCAACTTCCGAAGCTTGCTCGCGGCGAAACCGGAAGCGACCGCACTGTTCCGCGCCCTCCAGACGGACGCCGCGAAAGTCCGGGCCGCCGTCCCTCCGCCGATTCCCGCTTCGCAAGTCGCGGCCGTGCTCGCCCGGATCGGGTCGAAAGCCCGCCCTCGCCCCGCGCGGATGGCACCTTCGCGGCGGGGATTGCTCTTGCAGTACGCGGTGGCCGCTTCGGTGTTCTTCACCCTTTGCAGCGCTTCGTTCTGGGTCTTCACGGCCCGGGATCGCCACGCGCGGGACCGCGTGCAGATCGACCGTCTGCCGGTGCTGGAGCCGACTTCCGACGCCCCGGAGCAGAATTCCGTCGCCGTCGCCCAGAGCATCCCGAAAGCGAAGCCCACGCCGCCCGTCGAACTCGTCGACCCCTTTCCCAAGCCCGATGTCGTCGCCATCAAACCGGTCGAAATCGAACTCGCCCCGTCGCCCCGCTCGGCGATCGGCGACGTCGTCGGCTCCGGGATCATCGAGAACCCGAAACCGCTGACCGAAGTGCGCTTGCGCTTGCCCTTCTTGTTCGAAGCGAGCGATTTCGACACCCTCGATGTTCAAGCCCGGTTGAAATTGGATCTCGTCCAAGACCCCGCTTACCGCCTCGATCTCTTCACCAAGAATCCCGTCGCCGCCCTAGAGCTGCTTCAATCCGCGGCCAAGCAAGCCGGTGTGAACGTGTCGATGGACGCCAAAACGCAGGAGTTGCTGAACAGGAAAGTCCCGGTCTCCGTAGCCTTTTATTTGGAAGGGCTGACCGTCGCGGAACTCGGCCAACTCTTCTCGGCCCTCGGCAAACAATTGCAAACGGCCCCGAAGCCAATGCCGCTCGGCAAGGCCCATCTGCTACCAGTCGGCAGCACCGATCTCCGCGATCTCAAAGAGTTGTTCGGAGTCGATCTCGCCCCCTCGCGTTTGCCGCGCAACGGCGGCGAACCGAAATCGATCTCGGCCGACACCCTCGGCAAAGTCACGAACTCCGTGAAGAAGGTCGGCGATAAGGCGGGGATTGTGGTCGCTTACCAACCGGTCAACGCCCGCACGCCCCCCGCCCAATCGAAGGAAATCAAAGGGTTCCTCGACAAGCGCGGCGAGCGCAAGCCGGGGACCGTGCCGTTGCTGATCGTCCTCCGCCCGCAAGGGTGAGTCGCATGTGTTACTGACGGTCAGGTATCGAATGCCACCCCTTCTTCAGCCCGAAGGGCTGGGAGTTCTCAGCCTGGGGCAACGCCCCAGGCGCGGACGGGCATTCCTTTCCTGACCGTCAGTAGTCCGACGCGCCAGCGAGGGTCTTGACTCCCTCGCTGGCGCGTCGGGCTAACAAATCCGCGATCCGCGCTTCGTAACGTCCCCGTCACTTCCCGCGTTTCTGCAATCGTTTGCCGCGCCCGCATCGTTTATAGTTCCAGAGAGAACCTCTCAGGAGATCGCCATGCGCCGATACCTCGGGGCCGCCCTGCTGCTCCTCGCCCTCACCCCCGCCACGTTCGGCCGCGGATTGCTCGTTCCGGACGACGTGAAACTGCCGCCGCTGGCAATGGTCAACCACATCGTGAATGTGAAGATCGAAGACCAAGTGGCGATCACCACGGTCGAACAGACCTTCCGCAACCACACCGACCGCAACCTCGAAGCGACTTACTTGTTCCCGATCCCCAAAGGCGCGAGCGTCAACAAGTTCACCATGTGGATCGACGGCAAGGAAACGACCGGCGAATTGCTCGACGCCAAGAAAGCCGCCGACATCTACACGAGCATCGTCCAGCGGACGAAAGACCCCGGCCTGCTCGAATACCTCGGTAACGGCATGATGCGCCTGAAGGTTTTCCCGATTCCACCGAAGGGGGATCAGAAGGTGAAGATCAGCTTCACCTCCGTGAGCCAGCAGGACGGCGGCATCGTCGAGTACATCTATCCGCTGAAGACGGACGGGAAGGGCACCCGCACCCTCGAGAAGTTCTCGGTGACGGTGACCATCAAGTCGCAAACGCCGGTGCAATCGATCTACAGCCCGACCCACGCCATCGACATCAAGCGGAAGGGCGACAAAGAAGCGGTCGTCGAGTTCGAGAAGAACCAGGCGACCCTCGATAAAGACTTCCAACTCTTCTACAGTTCGGGCAAAGCCGACATCGGCATCACGCCGGTGCTCTACCGGCCGGTCAGCAGCGAAGACGGCTACTTCATGCTGCTCATCAACCCGCAGACGGAGTCGATGAAGAACCGCGTGCCGCGCGATCTCGTGCTGGTGCTCGACACCTCGGGCAGTATGTCCGACCTCAAGATGTCGCAAGCGAAGAAGGCGCTGAAAGTCTGCCTGAACCAACTCGGCGAGAAAGATCGGTTCAGCATCGTCAGCTTCGCCACGGCCGTGCGGACGTTCCAAGACACCCTGACCGACGCCACGCCCGACCAACTCGAAAAAGCGACCAAGTGGGTCGAAGACCTCCGAGCCGGCGGCGGCACGGCGATCCAACCCGCGCTGAACACGGCCCTCGACCTGCGCGGCAAAGATACCGGCCGGTCGTTCAACATCGTCTTCTTCACCGACGGCCAGCCGACGGTGGACGAGCGCGACCCGGCCAAGATCGTCAAGAACGTCGTCGAAAAGAACTCGGCCAGCACGCGCATCTTCACCTTCGGCGTCGGCGACGACGTGAACGCCGCGATGCTCGATCAACTCGCGGAGAACACCCGGGCCATCAGCACCTACGTGCGCCCCGCCGAGGATATCGAAGCCAAGGCCTCGTCGCTTTGCTCCAAGATCAGCCATCCCGTGATGACGAACGTGCGGCTGACGACCACGAACGTGAAGCTCAACGAAGTCTACCCGCAGCAACTGCCCGACCTTTTCCACGGCGGCCAACTCGTCGTCTTCGGTCGCTTCAGCGGCAGCGGCCACGCGGCGATCAAACTGAGCGGGATGGTCGGCAAGGACGATAAGGAACTCGTCTACGAAGCCGACTTCCCGGTGAAGACCGACGGCGGCCGGGAGTTCGTCGAACACCTCTGGGCGCGGCGGAAGGTCGGGTTCATCCTCGATCAGATCCGCGTCAACGGCGAACAAAAAGAGTTGGTCGAAGAAGTGACGATACTCGCCAAGAAGTACGGCATCGCCACCCCTTACACGAGTTATCTGGTGGTGCCTGATGCCCCGGTGCCCGTGGTGAACGCCGGTCGGCCAGGTGGAGCACCGACGCCCGGCTTCGGTGGTGCGGCAGGACCCGATTCGCTGAAGCTGGCCGGCGCCCCCGCGGATGCCAAGCCGATGCCGGTCGTTGACTTCATCAAAGGATTGGCCAAAGAATCTTCCTCCAAACCGGGCGAAGGGATCGGCGCCGGCCGCGGTGTCGTTCAAGATCGCGTCTTGAACGAACAACTCGAAAAGATGTCGGCCGATCAACGCAAGGGCGCTTACGCCGATGCCCTCAACCGCGCCAGAAACGAAGCGAAACTCCAGGATGACGCCAACAAGAACTACAAGGGCGACAAGCTCAAGGATAACCAGACCGGCAAGCTCGGGGTCGATCTGGCCCAAGCGTCCGACAACCTCCGCAGGCAAGAGCGGCTGACGCAAACCGCGAACAAGCAACTCCTCGGCCGCAACTGCGTCGAGTTCGGCGGCGTCTGGGTGGACGACCAATACACCGCCAAGACGAAGTCGCTCACGGTGAAGGCCCAGAGCGCGGCCTACTTCCGCATCTTGGAGAAGCAACCGACGATGAAGGACGTCTTCCGCGTCGGCAACCACTTGGTCTGGATCGCCCCCGACGGCACGGCTCTCATCATCGATGCCAACGACGGCGTGGACAAACTCGAAGACGCCGCGATCGACGCCCTGTTCACGGCGAAGAAGTGAGTCGAATCCGGCGGTCTGTCCAGCCGAGCCGCGTTTGTCGGCACGACGTAAGTCCTAGGGGGGCTTGGCCTGTCCAGAAAACTTCGGTCTGTCCAGAGGGGGGTGTGGGGTATCGCGCTGGACAGACTCCGCCGGGGGTGAACACCACTCGGCGACGCCTTTCACTGGCAGATTGCCCGCTGCAGGGCTAGGATAGCCCGGCCACGAACCCCCGCGGTCTTCGCGGGGGTTCTGCGTTTCTGGGGCCGGCCGCGATGACTCCGACCGAAGACGAAATCCTCGACTTCCGCGCCAAGCGGTACAACGCCACGGTCACGCACCTCGAGAAGCGCCACGGCGATCTGCTCGTCATGCGTGTGAAACCCGATTTCAAACGGGCGAATTACCTCGCCGGGCAGTATTGCACCCTCGGCCTCGCCAACTTCGAGATGCGGGCCGAGGGTTGTCAGCCGGAATCGCTCTCGGTCGACGACCAGCTCAAACTCGTGCGGCGGTCGTATTCCATCAGCAGTTCCGTCTTCCGCGACGGCGATGCGATCCGCGATCCGGCCGAAGACGATTGGCTCGAATTCTACATCGTGCTCGTCCGCGAAAACTTGGATGGCCGAGTGCCCGCGCTCACGCCGCGCTTGTTCAACCTCCGCGTCGGCGACCGGCTTTCGGTCGGGGAAAAGATCACCGGGCACTTCAACCTCGTCCCGGTCAAGCCGGGCGAAAACGTTGTCCTGCTTTCGACTGGCACCGGCGAAGCGCCGCACAACTCGATGCTCGCCGACCTCTTGCGAACGGGTCACACCGGCAAGATCCTCGCGGCCTGCTGCGTGCGCTTCCGGCGCGACCTCGGATATCTCGAAATCCAAGAACGCCTGATGAAGCTCCACCCCCAGTACCGCTTCTTGCCTCTGACGACCCGCGAAGCGAGCCGGACGGGGAAGGTTTACATCCAAGATCTGATCGCGAGCGGGGAACTCGACCACCACCTCGCCGAACTCGGTGCGGCCGGGTTGGATCCGAACGACACGCACGTGTTCCTGTGCGGCAACCCGAAGATGATCGGCATCCCCGCGAAGAGCAAAGAGACCGGCCTGTGGGAGTACCCGCAACCCCCGGGGGTGATCGAGATTCTGGAAGCCCGCGGCTTCCGCGCCGACAACCCGATGCTGAAGATCGAAGGGAACATCCACTTCGAGAAGTACTGGTAACGGGCTCGGACTTTTCGTTAGCCGGACGCGCCAGCGACGGCTGCGATCCGGGTTCTCGATGGTCAATTGTCACGGTGGTACACGGTTCGTCGCCGTCGCTGGCGCGTCCGGCTAACAAAACGGGTTCACCAAAATGGCCGATATCGGCGCCACCATCGGCGGTTACAAAATCCGCTCGTTGCTCCAGACGGGGCAGACGTCGCAGGTCTTCGAGGTCGTCGAGCCGACGAGCAGCCGGCACTTCGCCATGAAGATCCTGCTGCCCGAGTTTTCGTCGAGCAAAGCCCACCGCGGGCCACTGTTCAACGAGGCCGAGATCGGCAGCAAACTCCGGCACGCCAACGTTATCAACATCGTGAAGGTCAGCCGGAGTCCGGAGACACCGCACTTCGTGATGGAGTTCTTCCCCTCCGGGAGCATCCGCAAACGGCTGCAATCGAAAGACCCGAAGGACAAGGAGTTTTTGAAGGAGCACGCCCGGAAAATCTTCAAGCAGGCCGGGACGGGCTTGGGCTACATGAATTCCTCGCACTACGTCCACTGCGACGTGAAGCCGGATAACATCTTGGTGAACGCGCTCGGCGACACCAAGATCATCGACTTCGCCATTTCGCAGCGGGTCGGCAGCGGCTTCCTCGCCCGGCTCTTTCGCAAGCGCAGCAAGCCCGAAGGCACCGCGAGCTACATGTCGCCCGAGCAGATCAAGTGCGAACTGCTCGACGCGCGCTCGGACGTCTACAGTTTCGGCTGCACGATGTACGAGGTGGTGACCTTTCGCCCGCCGTTCCGCGGCAACAGCGTGTCGGACTTGTTCCGCAAGCACCTCGTGGAAAAAGCGAGCCCGCCGTCGGTGTACAATCCGGATGTCACCGACGAATTCGGGGCGCTGCTGGTGAAGATGCTGGCGAAGAAGCCCGACGACCGGCCGAAGAACCTGCTCGAAGCGATGATGGAACTGAGGAAAGTGAAGAGCGTGTTCAAGTCCCGGCAGGATCCGGAAGAAGACCACCACGGGATGTGAGCCCTCCGGTTCCCCCTCTCCGTTTCGGTGTGGGGGTTTGGGGGTGTGGTCTGGCGTGAGAATGCGAACGAGCTTCATCATCATTCGGGGAGACCTCACCCCCCGGCTCCCTCTCCGAAGCGGAGAGGGGGAGTAAACCACGGACAATAAGATGCTCCCCGCTCCGCTGCCGTTCGAACACGACATCCACGCCCTCGAAGAAACGCTGGCGAAGCTCGAGCAGTCGCACGGCGACGGCGACGGGGTCAAACGCCTCCGCAAGGAAGTACTCGCGCTCAAGAAGTCGCGCTACGCCGCGCTCTCGCCGTGGGAAACGGTGCTCGTTTCCCGGCACCCGGCCAGGCCGCAGACGCTCGACTACCTCGATCTCGTCTTCGAAGAATTCGTCGAACTCCACGGCGACCGCGCCTTCGGCGACGACCGCGCCCTCCGCACCGGGTTCGCCCGCATCGACGGCACGCGCGTGCTTTTCATCGGGCATCAGAAGGGCCGCACCTTGGCCGAGCGGCAGCAGTGCTTCTACGGCTGCACGCACCCCGAGGGGTACCGCAAAGCCCAAGGGAAAATGAAGATCGCCGCGAAGTACAAACTCCCGGTCATCTGCTTCATCGACACGCCCGGCGCCTACCCCGGCATCGGCGCCGAGGAACGCGGGCAATCGCAGCTCATCGCCACGAGCATCTTGGAAATGACCGTACTGCCGACCCCGATCATCTGCGTCGTGATCGGCGAAGGCGGTTCGGGCGGGGCGCTCGGCATCGGCATCGGCGACCGCGTCAGCATGTTGCAACACGCGTACTATTCGGTCATCAGCCCGGAGGGTTGCGCGGGGATTTTGTGGAAGGTCGCCAACGACGAAACGAAGCCCCGCGCCGCCGACGCGCTGAAGCTGACTTCGACCGATCTGAAGAAATTCGGAGTCGTGGATGACGTGCTGCCCGAACCGGTCGGCGGCGCCCACCGCAACCCGCGCGAGATGGCCAACACCCTGCGGACCTACTTGGTGCGGACGCTGCGGGAATTGGCCGCAACGCCGACGGACGAATTGCTGCAAGCCCGCTATGAAAAGTTCCGCAAGCTCGGCGAGTACACGACGCTGGCGGGTTAAGGCGGCGCGGCGCGTTCTTCCGTTGGCGGCCCCGGCGGTGCGGGGTGGTCGGTTTCGCACAATTTCGGCATCGCCCGCAACTCGCCGGGAACCGTCTGTTTCTTCTTCACCAGTGGGTCGCGGGCATACGGCTTGTCGCCCCAGCGGCAGCCGGTGAGCAGCAGCGAGACCGCGACCATCAGAACGACTCGCTTCATGCGCGGATCTGCCCGGTGCCGGTGAGGATGTACTTGTACGACGTGAGCTCGCGCAGGCCGCAGGGGCCACGGGCGTGGAACTTATCGGTGCTGATGCCGATCTCGGCCCCGAGGCCGATCTCGAACCCGTCGTTGAAGCGCGTGCTCGCGTTCACGACCACTGCGGCGGAATCGACCTTCGCCGCGAACTCCCGGGCCGTCGCCGGATCGCCGGTCACAATGGCGTCGGTGTGTTTCGAACCGTAGCGGTGGATGTGCTCCAGCGCTTCGGGCATCCCGGTAACCACCTTCGCCGAAAGAATCAAGTCGAGGAATTCGGCGCCGTAGTCGGCATCCGTCGCCGGCACGGCATCCGGGATCAGCGCGACCGTGCGCTCGCAGCCGCGGATTTGCACCCCCGCTGCGGTCAACTCCTTTCCCAATCCCGGCAAAAACTCCCGAGCGATCGCGGAATGAACCAGCACGCTCTCCGTCGCGTTGCAGACACCGGGCCTCTGGCATTTCCCATTCGCGATGATCCGCGCGGCCATCGCGAGATCGGCGTGTTGATCCACGTAGACGTGGCAGTTTCCTTGGAAGTGTTTCAGCACGGGCATGGTCGCCTCGGCCGCGACGCGGCGGATGAGGCTCTCGCCGCCGCGCGGGATGACGAGATCGATGCGGTCGTGCATTTTCAGCAAGCACCCGACGGCCGCGCGGTCGAGGGTCGGCACCCGCTGCACCGCGTCGGCGGGCAACCCGGCCGCCCCCAATTCGGCTTGGAGGATGGCGTGGAGCAATTCGTTGGAATGCGTCGCTTCTTTGCCGCCGCGGAGGATCACGGCGTTCCCGCTCTTCACGCACAGTCCGGCCGCGTCGACGGTGACATTCGGCCGCGATTCGTAGAGGAAGAAAATGACGCCGAGGGGCACGCCGACTTTTTGAACGCGGAGGCCATTGGGCCGCACCGCGTCTTCGCGAACTTCCCCGATCGGGTCGGGCAGAGCGGCGACTTGGCGTAGCCCGTCCGCGGCCGCGCGGATGCGAGACGGGGTCAGCGTGAGCCGTTCGATGTTGGCGGCGCTCAAATTCGATTGCCGCGCCGCGTCCACATCGCGCGCGTTGGCCGCGCCAATCGCATCGAGCTGCTGTTCGAGAGCCGTCGCCGAGGCGAGCAGCCACGCGTTCTTTTGCGCCGTCGTCGCTGCCGCGAGCGCACGGCAGGCCCTTTGGGCATTGCTCGCCAGGGTTTCGCAGAGTTCCTGAAGGTCGATGATCAACTCATTGCTCCACGATGTCTTCGAAGTCGGCGATGGCCACGATCTCGGATCGCGTGATCAGCAGCCGCTTGCGGTTCCGCTTGATGCCGGTGATGACGCAAGCCGCGATGTAGTTCTCCCGGCTCGTATCCGTATCGCGCAGGTCGTGCAAGTCCGCGTTTTTGAGTTCGAGAAAATGCTCGCCGATGCTGCGGAGCGTCCCCAAGCAGACGTACTCGGCCCGGAAGTCGATCACGACTTTGCGGTTGAGGAATTGTTCGAGCGTCAGCGCGTCGGTCGCATCCACGGCCTGCCCCCGGCTACAATCGAATTCGATTCCGCTATTCTATCGGGGTCGCGTTCGGCATTCCCCCCGATGGATTGTGACCCCCGAAATGGCCCGTCGTTCGTTCCGCGCCCCCGAACTCCCCGAAACGTTCGTCGCCGATCCGGCCGCCCTCGCCGAGTGCGTCGAGCACCTGCGCCCGGCCAAACTCCTCGGGTTCGACACCGAATTCGTCGGCGAGGAAACCTTCCGCCCCGAACTCTGCCTCGTCCAGATTTCGACCGCCGAACGGCTCTTCGTCATCGATCCTTACGATTGCGGGAACGTCGACGAGTTCTGGGAATTGATGCACGACCCGGCCCGCACGGTCATCGCGCACGCGGGTCGGGAAGAAGTCCGCATGTGCCAGTTCTACTCCGGCAAGCCACCGGCCGCTCTCTTCGACGCCCAGATCGCCATCGGGTTGATCGGTTCGACTTACCCGATCAGTTACGCCGGACTCGTTCAGGAGATGCTCGGCGTCCGCTTGAACAAATCGGATACCCTCACCGATTGGCGGCGCCGGCCGCTCACCGCGTCGCAGTTGCGCTATGCCTACGACGATGTGCGCTACTTGATCCCCGCGTACGAGCGCATCCACAAACGCTTGACGAAGCTCGACCGACTGGCGTGGGCGGACGAGGAATTCGCGACCTTCACCCGCTGGGCGGTCGGGGACGATCCGACCATCGAACGCTGGCGGAAGCTCAAAGGGATCGGTTCCCTCGGCCGCCGCGAGTTGTCGATTCTGAAAGAGATCGTCGGTTGGCGCGAAGGGGTGGCCGAACGGCAGAATCGACCGCTGCGGTCGGTGATGCGCGACGATGTGCTGCTGGAAGTCGTGCGAGCCGGGGCGCGTTCGCCGGAGGATTTTCAGCAGCTTCGCGGACTGCCCAAAGCGGAGTTCACCAACATCCTCGAAGCCGTGCGGCGCGGCCGGGGTCGCCCGCTGGCCGATTGCCCCGCGGTGATGACGGCCGTCCACGAGCCGCCGCAGATGCCGACGCTCACGGCCTTGCTCTCGGTCGTGCTGGGGGAACTCTGCGAGGAGCTGCAACTGGCGCAGCCGCTGGTCTGCTCGCAGTACCACCTGAAGGATGTGATCCGCTCGTACTCGCCGGAGAGCGAAGCTCCGGCAGACTCGCCCTTCGCCAAAGGTTGGCGGCGCGACGCGATCTTCCCGCGCTTGCAGCAAGTGCTCGGGGGGAAGCTCTCGATCCGTGTGGCCGACCCGAATCGGGGAACCCCGTTGGAATTGACCCCGGTCGCGGACGGGGCGTGAGCTAAACTGGATCGTGCCCCTCCCCGAAGGATTCCCCCGGCATGGCCGCGCCTCTGAAGTGCCCCAATCCCGTTTGCCCGTTTCTGTTCGATCCCGCGCAAGTGCCGCCGGGGGCGGTGATCGCCTGCCCGCGCTGCGGTCTGCGCTTCAATTTGGGCCCGACCCCACCGGTCTACCCGGGATACGCTGCGCCCGCCGCACCACCGGAACCGGTCTCCGAGTTCTCGGCCGATCTGTTTGCCTCTTCGGCCGATGGATCGGTCGAAGTGGCCGGGAAACGCGCGGCCAGCCAGCAATCTTCGGTGAACGCGGATGAGGCCCTTCCCCGATCCAAGGGAAAATACGGTTCGTTGAAGAGCATTCTCGTCGCCGTCGGGATTGTCGGCCTACTCGGCGCTGTTGGATTGGGATTTGTCTTTCTCTCGCTCTACAAGAAGGCCAACCTCACACGGGAAGAATCCGACACCGAGATCAAGTACCCCGATTTGAATTTGCAATTCAAGAAGCCCGGCTCCGAACTCGGTTGGACGAAGCACGATTCGACGCGGAACGATTTCAAAGCCGCGCTCTTCGGCTATGTGAAGGGGGATGAGAATGCACCCGGCGCTTGGATCGTCGGGGACGCCAAGCGGTTGGATCACGCGGCCGGGCCGGCCGATTTGCGCGAGCGGGCCACGGAACTCTTGAACGGGCGATTCGACAATGTCACCGAGGCGGACGATGCCCGCGACGATCAACTCTGCGGCCGGGCCGCCACGCGGTTCCTCTTCCGCGCCAGCGATAAAAAGACGGGCGAAAACATCGTCGTGGAAATCCACGCGCTGGCGAATAAGGCCATCGGCATCTGGGTCTTCTCGTGGGCGCTCGAACGCGATTTCGCGGGTTTGGCCGGGGACTTCCAAAACATCCGCAGCGGGTTGCAAATCGCCGAAGCCAGCGACATCAACAGCGAGGTGTCCGTCAGCGCGAAGCCCTACCGGTCGAAGTCGGGCCTGTTCACGGTGAAGGATCAAGACGGACTCTGGGCGAAAAAAGAACCGCCCGCGAGCATCGATACCGACGGCACGCTCTGGCTTCACGGCACCCCCAAGGTGGGCGGGAAGAGCAAGACATCGACGGCGGAGCTCGTCGTCGTCGAAATCGACCCGAGCGGCGACCCGAAAGAGCAAGCGACGGAACTCGTGAAGAAGTCGCTGCCGGCGGGGGAATCGGTGATCGAAGAACTCACAGGCGAGCCGACGGGCGACCCGCCCGCCGGGGAATTGAATCCGGGCTTCCCCGTGACCCGGCTGAAAGTGCGTTACAAGAATGCGGTCGGCAGCGTCAACAAGCTGCTGGTCTACGCGTCCGTGGAGAGCGGCAAGAAATTGATCGTGGCCTACGCGTATTGCGAATTGAAGGATCGGCCCTATTGGGAACAGCGGCTGATGCAGATCGTCGGTTCCTTGACCCCGCGTGCGAAGTGATTCATCGATTCCCCGG
>JANOSQ010000336.1:0-2074 GCA_031415915.1 Fimbriiglobus sp.
CGCGTCCCCCTTCCGCGACAACGACAAACGCCCGGAATTTTGGGACTGGCTCATCCGCAACGCCGGTTCCGAGAAGTCGGCCCTCGCCCAAGACAAGTACGACCCCAACAACTTGGCCCCCGGCGTCAACCCGGTCGCCTCGGAAGACGGCATCACCTACGCCCTGCGCCAGCACGTCGATACTTTTGAAGGCGTCCCGGTCATCTCCTTCGGTTGGGTCGCCCTCTTCATCGTGCTCTACACGCTGTTGATCGGGCCGGTGGAATACTTGTTCCTGAAGAAGATCCTCGGCCGGCTCGAACTGACCTGGATCACCTTCCCGATCATCGTGCTCACCGTCAGCGCCGCGGCTTACTTCACCGCCTACGAGATCAAGGGCAAAGACCTCCGCGTGAACAAAATCGATGTCGTCGATATCGACGTCGGCGGCAACCGCGTCTACGGCCAAACGTGGTTCACCATCTTCAGCCCGCGCATCGACAACTACACCGTGGGCATCGAACCGAAGGAACCGTGGGCCTACGGGTCGCAGGACGAGGAGATCAAATACAAACCGGTGACGGTCGTCGATTGGATGGGCGGTAGCCGCGTCGGCCAAGGGGGCGGCATCGCCCGCAGCGTCCGCAATTACCAGTACCGCATCGACCCCCGCGGCGGCACGAACCAATCGTCCGGCACCGCCAACGGTTTGGCGAGCGTGCCCGTGCAAGTCTGGTCGACCAAAACCTTCACCGCGAATTGGTCGGGCTACTTGGACGCGAAGACACCGCCGGTGACGTCCACGGTCGCCCACTTGCCCGCGGCCCCGCTCGGCGCGTCGGGCACCATCACCATCAACCTGCCGCTGCCGGAGGTGACCGACGCCATCGCCTACTTCGCCGGCAAGCCGTACCGCCTCGACAAGGGAATCGGCACCGGCGTACCGGTGAAGTTCAACCCCGGCACCACGCCGGAGGCCCAAGATTGGGCGCGGGCGGAACTCGCCCCGGACGCCAAGTTTTACACCAGCGGCGATTCCGGCGAATACAACCCGCGCGGCCGCAGCGCCGCCGCGACCCCGGTCGGCGGCCCCATTTCCCTTTGGTCGATGCTTTTCCACGAAGAGGGCGTGAAGAAAGATACCAACGGCCGCGGCTTGCAGAATTCGACGCTGCGCCGGCTCGATCAATCGTGGCGCCTCAGCGAAGCGAATACCGAAGAAGTGATCGTGCTGCTAAAGCTGGCGAAGGTCAGCGGCAACGCCGACGAGATGATGCTCGGCGCAGACAGCGGCAGCCCGAGTACGCTGTGGCTGAAGGCCCTCCCCGGCAGCGGCCCCCGCCCCGCCGTCCCCGGGACGCTCCAGCAGGAGACCTACATCCGCATCTACATTCCCGTGAAGCCTATCGGTGGGAAGTAGTAGGAATGAACTCGAAGAGTTGTAATTGATCTCAAAGACTTTTGGAGCCTACCAAGTGATCATTCCTGCAACATTTGCACCGTTAGGTAGCATTGATCGGGCGACACATGTTCCAAATTACGAAATCCGGTTCAAAAGAGATGAGTATGGTCCACTCTTGGGATTGTCCAGTAAAGGAACACGCGACATTTTGATTGATATCGACGGCGCGACATTTTCTGCCACACTATCCAGATCGAATCACGAGTACATTTACACATTAGCCAAGTACCAGAACCTGAACGATGGAGCCGTGACTAAAGTTGGCGAGTTGCTGTACCAGAAGCTAGTGCTGTCTAGAGGTGATCAAACGGGCTTAACACAATCGATTTCTATCGAGCTGGAAGTCACTTCGGCATCGGAGGCCATTTCTGATCCCTTGCGTCCCGCATTGGAGATGATGCTTCTCCATCCGTCACTTATGAATCCGGGACGGATGGAGTGCAAATTATCGAACGACGAAACTGGTGACATGGAACTTGCTGCTGGGTCTCACTCCACTGTTGGCGTTTTCGGAGACGCGGAAACCAACCGCAAAGTCGAACTATTCGCAATGGATGCCGCTACGCAGTTCTATACAAACAAAGGATGGGAGGCGCGAGATGTTAGCCATGACAAGCTCGGCTACGACATCGA
>JANOSQ010000337.1:0-1601 GCA_031415915.1 Fimbriiglobus sp.
CCCGCATGCCTGCCCGCGGCGGTGCGGAAGGCCGTTTCATCCCCCGGTTGGATGATAAGGGCGATCTCCTCGATGCCGGCCTGGAGGGCTTCCTCGATGATGACCGCGAGGGCGGTCTTGGCGGTCCCGTCGCGGTCGACGAGCGTTTGGAGGGGCAGCGTGCGTTGGTTCGCGCCGGCGGCGGTGATGATGGCTTTCTTTATTTCCACGGAAGTCCTTTTGCTCTGAATGCTGTCGGACGCTCCCATGCTGACTTGAGGGGGTCAATCCGGCGGACCTTGGTTGGATGTTCGATGTTCGATGTTTCCTCGGCTGAACATCGAACAACCAACAACCAACTCCGAACAACGAATGAAGGTGGCCGTGTTCCACACCACGGCCTATCCTCCGGGTTCATGGCCGAACGCACCGAAGTTTTCACCGTCGACCGAAGCCGCCCCGACCTCAGGCTGGACACCTTTCTGCGCGAGCAGTTCCCGGCCGTGTCGCGCGGCATCATGCAGCGGCTGATCAACAACGGCCATGTGACGGTCAACGGGCGCATCGTCAAACCCACCCACCGGCCGTCATGCGGCGAAGAAGTCCGCGTCTTCTTCCCCGAGCCCAAGGCCGCCGAAGCGCTGGCGGAGGACATTCCGCTGGAGATCCTCCACGAGGACGCCGACATGCTCGTGCTCAACAAACCGCCCGGCATCGTGGTGCATCCGTCCGTCGGCCATGACGAGCACACCCTGGTCAACGCCCTCCTCCATCATTGCAAAGGCCAGCTCAGCGGGATCGGCGGGGTCGCCCGGCCGGGCATCGTCCACCGTCTGGACAAGGACACGAGCGGCTGCCTGCTCGTGGCCAAGAACGACGAGACCCACTTCTCGCTGACGAAGCAGTTCGCCGAACGCACGATGGTGAAGCTCTACCGCGCGCTCGTCGCCGGCGTCATGGTGAACAACAAGGGCAACATCCAGGCCCCCATCGCGCGCCATCCCACGCACCGCAAACGAATGGCCGTTTCGGCGGGCGATGGGCGCGAGTCATGGACGGGCTTCCGCGTGCTCGAACGCTTCGCAGCGGCCACCGATGTCGAGGCGACGCTGCACACCGGGCGGACGCACCAGATCCGCGTCCACTTCCAGCACGTCGGCCACACCGTGCTCGGCGACTCCACCTACGGGGCGAAGCCCAACAAGCGTGTCGAGGAAGCTACCGGCCTCAAGTTCCCTCGCCAGCTGCTCCATGCGTGGCAGATCACCTTCACCCATCCGGCGAGCGGCGAGCTCGTCACGGTAAAGGCCCCGTTGCCCGAGGATTTCGAACAGGCGGTCGAAGGACTGAGGAGGCAAAGCCAGCCGTGACCTGGCGTGGTAATCTTGAACGCCCCGGCTTGCCCGACTCCCCCCAGTTTCCACTTGGAACTTCCAGAGATTTACGGGCCAGATCGACCGATACTAAAACCATCATGAAAACCATCCGTTCATTGATTCATTTCACCGTCCTGACATTGGCCTGCGTGCTCCTGGGTTGTGCAAGCGATCCGCTGTCAAACGTCACGAGCACACGAAGTGTCGCCGAAGTGGAACCAAAGGTTCGGGCGAACATGCCGCTAG
>JANOSQ010000338.1:0-12935 GCA_031415915.1 Fimbriiglobus sp.
ATCTTCAAGAAGAACTTCTTCATCGAAATCCAGAACAACGGCATCGGCTTGCAAGACCTTTGCACGCCGGTCGCCGCGGAGATCGGCGACAAGCTCGGTATCCCCCTCGTGGCCACCGCCGACGCCCACTACCTGTGCGCCGAAGACGCCATCGCCCACGACGTGCTCTTCTGCATCAACACCCGCAAGGAGCACAATCCGCTGAAGAAAGCGTACCCCGAAGAGAAGATGCCCAACCCGTACTTCGTGCGCAGCCCGAAGGACATGTACAAGCTCTTCCCGGACTACGCCGACGCGGTGCAGCGCAGCCAAACCATCGCCGACAGCGTCGATATCCAACTCGACTTCACCAAGCGCCACTTCCCCGTCTTCATCACCCCGAAGCAGATGGACCCCGACGAATACTTGCGCGAACTCTGCGTCCAGGGGGTGAAGGAACGCTACGGCGAAGATCCGTCCCAAGCGGTGCTGGATCGGCTCGATCTCGAACTCGGCATCATCAAGAAGATGGGCTACGCCGGGTACTTCCTCATCGTCTGGGACTTCGTCCGCTTCGCGCGCGAGCAAGGCATTCCATCGACGGCGCGGGGCTCCGGCTGCGGGGCCATCGTTGCTTACGTCCTTTACATGAGCCACGTTTGCCCGCTCGAGTACGACTTGCTCTTCGAGCGTTTCCTCGACCCGAACCGCTCCGAGCCGCCCGATATCGACATCGACTTCTGCCAAGATCGGCGCGAGTTGGTCATCCAGTACGTCAAGCAGAAGTACGGCAAAGACTCGGTCGCGCAGATCGGCACGTTCGGCACCCTCGCGGCCAAGGCGGCGTTGAAGGATGTCGGCCGCGTGATGAAGATCCCGCTCGAGCGCGTCAACTTCATGTGCAAGCTCGTGCCGATGCAAGGAGCGGTCTCGAAGGATCTCAAAGACGCGATGGAAGTCGCCGACTTCAAGAAGGAGTACCACGGCGACTCGGTCACCAAGCAGTGGATCGACATCGCGATGAAGCTGGAGGGGACGAATCGCAACGTCGGCACGCACGCCGCCGGGGTGGTCATCGCCAGCGGGCCGATCACCGATTACGTCCCCGTGCAGCGCGTGATGCGCAAAGCGGACAACGAAGAGGGTGACGTCAAGGATGGCGAGATCGTCATCACCACGCAGTGGGAGATGGGCGTCCTCGAAAAAGTCGGCATGCTCAAGATGGACTTCTTGGGCTTGCGCAACCTCACGGTGCTCGACAACGCCGTGAAGATGATCGCACGCATCCGCGGCGAGATGCTCGACCCGATGAAGTTCGACCTGACCGATCCGGCGACGTACAAGCTCCTCCAGCGCGGCGACGCCAAGGGGGTCTTCCAACTCGAGTCCGACGGCATCCGCGAACTGCTCAAGCAGATGAAGCCGGACAACATCCGCGACCTCATCGCGGTGCTCGCGCTCTACCGACCCGGGCCGTTGAAAGGCGGGATGGTCGATAGCTACGTGAACCGCAAGCACGGCCGGGAGAAGTGGACGTACCCGCATCCCGTCATGGCGGGCGTGCTCGACGAAACCTACGGGGTGTTCGTCTACCAAGAGCAGATCATGCGCATCCTCAACCGCCTCGGGGGCATCGAGTTGAGCAAGGCGTACGCGGTCGTCAAGGCGATCAGCAAGAAGGACGACAAGAAGATCAAGGTGGACCGCGAGGACTTTTTGAAGGGGGCGCTCGCCAACGGCGTGGCCCGCGCGATCGCCGAGGACATCTTCGAGAAGATCGTCTTCTTCGCGGGCTACGGTTTCAACAAGAGCCATACGGCAGCGTACGCCCAGATCGGGTTCCAGACGGCCTACCTCAAGACGCACTACACGGCCGAGTACATGGCGGCGCTGCTGTCGTCCGAAATCGACGACGGCAACAAGCGCGACATCATGGTCGACCACATCGCCGACGCGCGCAAGCTCGGCGTGGATGTCGAAGCGCCGAATGTGAACAAGGGCCAACCCGACTTCGACGTGGTCAACGGCAAGATCATCTTCGGCCTCACGGCGATCAAGGGTTTGGGCCGCGGGGCCGCCATCGAGATCGTCCGCGCCCGGGAAGCGGGCGGAGCGTTCCGCCACCTGTTCGATTTCTGCGAACGCGTGGACCTGCGCATCGTGAAGCAAGCGCAGATCGAGAAGATCATCAAAGCCGGGGCGATGGACTGCTTCGGGCAGAACAACCGCAACGCCACCCTGCACACGCTGCCGCGGGCGGTGCAGGCGTCCGAAGATCAAGCCGTGGATAAACGCCGCGGGCAGAAGAGCATCTTCGACGGCATGGACGACGAAATCACCGCTGTGTCGGCCGGCGGGCTCCCCGGCGGGTTGAAGTTCAGCGAAAGCCTGAACGAAGTCAAGGAGTGGGACGACCTCACGAAGTTGAAGTTCGAGAAGGAAGTGCTCGACTTCTACATGTCGAGCCATCCACTGTCGCAGTTCGACGACCAACTCCGCCGCTTCCGGACGCACGATGCGAACCAGTTGGCGAAGGCCGCGGATCGCTCCGAAGCGCGCTTGGGCGGCATGATCACGAATCTCAGTGTCCGGACGAACAAGAGCAACAAGCGCTTCGCCCTCTTCCGGCTCGAGGACTTCACCGGCAGCGTGAAGTGCTGCCTCTGGTCGGACGAACTGGCGAAGTTCCAAGACCTCGTGAAGGACGATTCCATCGCCCTCTTCGAAGGGATTCTCGAACACGGCGACCGGCCGGAACCCGACTTCATGGTCAAGAAGATCTTCACGCTCGACGACGCCAAGAAGGAGCTGACCCGCGGGGTGTTGCTGAGGATGAACTACCGCAGCGAAGAGAGCGGCCGGGAGCTGTTCGAATCGGTCGCGCGGTTGCTCCAGAAATCGAAGGGGCAATGCCCGGTTTACTTGGCCATCCGCGACACCGGCGGCAAGTCGATGCAATTCAAACTCAACAGCGAGTTCTTCGTGAACCCGAACAACCTCCGGGTCGAAGAACTGGAAATGGTGCTCGGCGCCGGCGCGGTGATCTACACGGGTCGGTGAGCCGCGCGCGATTCTACTTCTGCGCCCCTGTGCTCGACCCATGGGGCTGGCTGGCGAGCAACAACCGACATTGGTCGAACTCGGCGGTGGAAGTAGAATTCACCTTCCACCAGCGGTCGCAGGAGTTCGCGATGACGGTTTCTCTCCTTCCCTTGATCCGGTACTCGGCGACGGCGGTCGCAATGGTCGCCCTCGTGCTACTGTCCGACGGGGCGCTGCGATCGCAGGCGAAAAAAGCCGAGCCGGTGAAACCGGTCGCGGAAATCCTCAAGCCCGCCCCGCGGCCGAAGAAGCCGGCGCTCGCCGCGAGCAAGCTGCCGTTGGAATTCGCGACCGGCGAACGCATCGCCTTCGTCGGCAACACGACCGCCGAGCGGATGAGCCTCTACGGCCACTTCGAGACGATGCTGCACCTGCGGTTTAAGGAGAAGGGGTTGGTCGTCCGTAACTTCGGCTTCCCCGCCGACGAAGTCGGCCAACGCCAGCGCTCCGCCGATTACACCCACCTCGACGATCCGCTCTACGCCTTCAACCCGGACACGTTCCTCTGCTTTTTCGGTTGGAACGAATCCTTCAAAGGCCCGGAAGGCGTGGAGGGCTTCAAGAAGCAGTACGAGAAGTTCCTCGACGATTACACCGCGAAGTACCCGCGCGATGATGCCAAGAGCAAGCCGCGCTTCGTGCTGATCTCGCCGATCGCCTTCGAGAACACCGGCGACAAATTCCTGCCCGATGGCAAAGCCGAGAACGCCAACCTCAAGCTCTACGCCGACGCGGTGAAAGCGGTCGCCCAAAAGCGGAATCTCGCCTTCGTCGATGTCTTCAACCCGACACTCGCGGCCTTTGAAAAAAGCGGCGGCAAGCTCACCGTCAGCGGCTTTCAAATGAACGAAGCCGGGGACAAGGTTCTCGGCGAAGCACTCGACAGTGCACTCTTCGGCTCGGCGTACACCGGGGCAAAACCCGGCACGACCGACTTCGAGAAACTCCGGGCCGCGGTCAACGACAAGAGCTGGATCCACCACCAAGATTACCGCATGGTCAACGGGTGGTACGTCTACGGCGGCCGGCGCACTTTCGACACCGAAACCTTCCCGCGCGAGTACGCCAAACTGCGCGGCATGGCCGCGGTGCGGGACAAATACATTTGGGACATCGCCAATGGCAAAGCCGTCGCGGACAAGCCGGACGATTCGAAAACGACGGAACTGATCGTGCCGCCGACTCGGTTCGGTCAACCGGGCCGGGACTATTCCGAGAACACCGTCGGCGGACCGACGATTCAAAAACCGGCCGACTTCATCAAGGGCGCTCAGATCCCCGCCGGGTTCGAGTTGAAGCTGTTCGCGGACGAATCGAAGTTCCCCGAAATCTCGAAGCCGGTGCAGATCAACTTCGACAACAAGGGCCGGCTCTGGGTCGCGTGCATGCCGAGTTACCCCCAGTGGCGACCGGGCGATCCGAAACCGTCGGACAAGCTCGTGATCCTCGAAGACACCGACGGCGACGGCAAGGCCGACAAGAGCACCGTCTTCTACGACAAGCTCCAGTGCCCGACCGGATTCGAGTTCTACAACGGCGGCGTTCTCGTCATCGATCAGCCGCGGATGCTCTTCCTCAAAGACACCGACGGCGACGACAAAGCCGACCAAGTGACGTACCTGATGGACGGCTGGGCGTCGGACGACACGCACCACAGTTGCGGGGCGTTCGAGTGGAGCCACGGCGGCCTGCTGCACATGCTCGAAGGGATCGCCACCAGCACGACGCTGGAAACCCCGTGGGGCCCGCACCGCAGCGCCGGCGCCGGCGGCTGCTACGTCCTCGATCCGCGCAGCATGAAGATCCGCCAGTTCGGCCTGCCCGGCATGTACAACATGTGGTGCTACGTCTTCGACGAATGGGGCCAAGGCATCGTCGGCGACGGCACGACCCCCAATCAAACGTGGGACGTGCCGCTGTCGGGTCAGCAGTTCCCCGGCCGCAAAGGAATCGACTTCGTGCTGCCCAACGGCGTCCGGCCTAACATCGGCAACGAGTGGCTCGTGAGCCGGGCACTCCCGGACGATGCGCAACGGCAGTTCGTCTACGCCTGCGTGATCCAACTGAACGGGATGCCGCGCTACACGATGAAAGACGACGGCGCCGGGTTCAAAGGCGAACGGGTGAAGGCGAAGGATGGCAAAAGCTATGACGACCTCATCCGTTCCGCCGACAAGCACTTCCGCCCCTGCGATCCGCAGATCGGCGCCGACGGTGCCCTCTGGTTCGGCGACTGGGCCAATCCGCTCATCGGCCACATGCAGTATTCGCAGCGCGACCCGAACCGCGATCACACCCACGGCCGCATTTACCGCATGGTCGGCACCGGCAAGAAACTTGTGAAGCCGGTCACACAGCACGGCAAGAAAGTGGAAGAAATCCTCGGCCAGTTCCGCGAGTACGAATGGCGCACGCGCTATCGCGCCCGCCGCGAATTCCACGACCGCCCATCGGCCGAGGTGCTCCCCGCCGTCGCCGAGTGGGTCGCCAAGCTCGACCCGAAAGACGCGGACTACGACCGCCTCCGCTGCGAAGCCCTCTGGATTCAACAGGGGCACCACGCCGTCGATGCCAAGCTCCTCGACGCGGTGCTGGCCTCCCCGACGTTCCAAGCCCGCGCCGCGGCCGTACACGTCCTCGCCGATGAACGGGAGCGCATTCCCGATGCTTTGACCCGGTTCAAGAAAGCCGCGGCCGATGAACACCCGCGCGTCCGCACCGAAGCGGCCCGGGCGCTCAGCTTCTACCCGACCGCCGAAGCGATGGCCGCGGTCGCCGAGATCGCCAAGTTGCCGCTCGATTACTGGACGAAGTACACCGTGGAAGCGGCGCTCGGGGCCAACGAACCGGCTTGGCGGTCGGACTACATCACGGGCAAAGTGGCGACGGGCAACCCGAACGCCGCGAAGATGATGGACGAAATCCTGAAGAGCAACAAAGCGGGTGGCCAAGCCGCGCCGTTCCTGAAGGCCCTGCTGAGTCAAGAGGTGAAGCCGAAGGAGGAGCGCAACAAAGCGATGACGGCGCTCGCCGGGATGAAAGGCAACCCGAGCAAGGGCCGCGAGGTGTTCGTTCGCATGTGCATCGCCTGTCACAAGGTCGGCAACGGGGTAGGGCAAGAGTTCGGGCCGAACCTCGACAAGGTCGCGACCCGCTGGCCGCGCTTCAAGATCGTCGAATCGATGATCGATCCGAACGCCGAGATCGAACCCAAATACCTTTCGACCCGCATCGACACGCTCGACGGCAAATCGGTGATCGGGTTGCTCGTCTCCGAGACGAAAACTGAGACGGTCATCTTCGACGGCAAAGCCAAGGTGACGATCAAGGCCGACGACATCGACAAGAAAACGCAACTGAAGCAGAGCAGTATGCCGGAGGGTCAAGCCGGCACAATGGCCCCGGCCGAGTTCCTCGATTTACTGGAGTACCTGAGCGGGCTGAAGTAGACGACCTCCGCACACGATGGTAAGCCATGCTCCCGCTCATCCGCCGCTGTTTCGCCGAGTGCCTCGGTACGTTCATCCTCGTCTTCGCGGGTTGCGGGGCGATCGTGATCCAATCCTCGACGGGGTCGCTCACGCACCTCGGGGTCGCGCTGACGTGGGGCCTCGTGGTGTTGGCGCTCGTCTACACACTCGGCGATAAATCCGGCGCCCACTTGAATCCGGCCGTCACCCTCGGACTCGCGTTCGCGCGTCGATTCCCCCGGCACGAAGTGCTGCCGTACATCGGTTCGCAAGTGGTCGGTGCGTTCGCCGCGAGTGCGCTGCTCTACCTTTTGTTCCCGGGCGATCTCACCCTCGGCGCCACGTTGCCCAACGGCGCCGCGTGGCGATCGTTCGTCCTCGAGATCGGGCTGACGTGGTTCCTGATGCTCGCGGTGCTCTGCATCACGCGGGGCGCGGCGCACAAAGGCATCACCGTCGGCATCGTCGTCGGGGCCATCATCGGGCTGGAGGCGCTGTTCGCCGGCCCGATCACCGGGGCGAGCATGAACCCGGCCCGCTCGCTGGCCCCCGCCGTCGTCTCGGGGACCGTCTCCGCCGTTTGGATTTACCTCACCGCCCCGATTCTCGGTTCGCTGTTGGCGGTGCCGACGTGCCGGGCGATCAGCGAACCGGGTTGCTGCACGACCGCCGAAGGAGTTTCCCCGTGAGCCTGCCCCGCCTGTTGTTCGTCTGCATCGAGAACTCGAACCGCAGCCAGATGGCGGAGGCGTTCGCCAAGATCCACGGTGCGGGCCAAGTGGAGGGGCACAGCAGCGGCTCGAAACCGAGCGGGAAGGTCAACCCGCGCGCCGTGCAATTAATGGCCGAACTGGGGTACGACCTGACGACGCACGAATCGAAATCGCTCGACAGTTTCAACGGCACCGACGTGGCCGTCGCCGTGACGATGGGCTGCGGCGACTATTGCCCGCTGGTGAAGGCGACGCGGCGCGTCGATTGGAACATCCCCGATCCGAAGAATCTGCCGGACGACGAGTTCCGCGAGGTGCGGGACATGATCGAAGCCAAAGTTAAGGAATTGATCGCATCGCTGTGACCGCCTATCGGGCTCTTTCTCCCCCCAACGCGTTGGCCCGCGCTTTCAATCGCTTCGCGAGTTCCGCGCGGCCGGGGTAATTCGGGCTTTGAAACGCCGCGTAGCGGTCGTATTGGCTCCACCAGTCGCCGGCTTCCCTCCCGGCGTCGGTCGCCGCCAGCCGTGCCGCGGGCAACGCTTTCGCGGCGGCGGCTTTCTTCGCCGGATCGGTTTCGCCGGCCAGTCGCTCGGCTTTGGCGGCCGCGCGCTCCGCTTGCTCGTGCTTCGCCAAGGCGAGCAAGAAGGTCGCTTCGGCGACGCCCGGCTGGGCGACGGCCGCACCGACGATCGCGTTCAAAATCGGGGAACTCGGCTTCCACAGCGCTTCGATTTGAACCCGGAGATCCGCTTGCTCGGCCGGCACCGCGAGGTTGTAGCGGTCGTATAAACTGTTCAAAACCTCGACCCATTCTTTCGTGGCCACGCCCGCGGCGACCGGATCGACGCCGCGCCGGCGCGGGTCGGCCGCTTCGAACTGATCCCGCACTTGGACGAGCGTGCGCGTCACTTCCACGAACTGCCCGCGCTGGAGTTTCTCCCGGGGCGTGGGCGGGGTGAGGAACGCGAAGCCGAAGGTTTCGACGGCGCGGCGCACCAAGCGGCCTTTCGGTTCGTCGTAGGCGAACCCACCGGGGATCGCGAAGAGTTGGCCCTTGTTCGGCAATTGCTCGATCATGTACCGTGCGAAGAAACTCACGGCGTTGGGAGTTTCCAGCGCGGTGCCCCCTTCTCCCGCGGGCAAGAACGTGTTGAGCGCCCGCGATGGGGCGAACGGTTCGTCCGCCGGGCTGTAAAAGCGGACGGGCACGCCCTTCGCCGCGATCTCCGCCATCTTCTTGGACTCGGCCAAGTTGACGAAGAGCTTGGCGCCGATGTCCGCGCCGAGTTTGTCTTCGAGGGTCTTGTTCCGCGGCGCGACCGACGACAGCGACGCGATCAAGTAGATCTCGCCCGTCTTGAGATCGTCCGCGGTCACCCCCCACGCGAAGGGTTGGTTGTCGAGCCAGACGGCCATTTCGCGCGGATTGGCCCGCACGTCGGCGAGGGTCGCCGGCCGGCCGTTCTTGCCCGGCAACGCCTGCTCTTTCCACGGGTCGAAGAGCAGGATGTCGGTCCCATCGCGCACGCCCAAGCCCCAGAACGGCCCGCGCGGGAAGTCTTTGTCCCGGCCGGGCACCTTGTAGAGCACCGGCCGAGCGGCGGCCTCGGCCGGCCCGATCAAACAGGCTTCGATGTCCAGTTGCTGGCAGAGCGCCACGAAGACCAGTGCTCGCTCGAGGCCGCTCCCCCAACCGCGGCGGAGCACATACGTGGGCGGCACTGGAGGATTCGCCTGCGCGGTGTTCGGCCCGGACGGGGTACTCCACGGATTGAGGATGACTTGCCGGCAGACCCACGCGAACGCGGCCTTGGCCCGTTCGGCCACCGGCAGGGAGGCGACATCGAGCGACCTCGCCACATCGCGCAGATACAATCCGTCGGCCAAGTGGTTCGGGTCGAGCGACGTGAAGCCCGACGCGCGGACTTCCTTCATCTCGGCTTCGGACAAATTCAGCGACGCCCGGAGGAACTCGGCCTCGGCGTCGCCGAGCTTACGCTGGGAATCGACCGGGGCCGAGGCGAGGGCTTGGTTCAATTCGCCGAGAGCCCGCCGGCACGCGCCCGCGTCCGAATCTTGGCGCAGCGCGATAGCCGCCTTCAGCCACGGATCGTCTTGCGGCTTCTTGTCGGCGCTCGTCGGTTTGGGTTTCTCCGGCGAACCGCACCCCACAGGAACCAGCGCGGCAATGGCGATGGCGCCGAAACCGGCGAACGCTCCGATCAGCCAGCGGCGCAAGGTGGTCGTTTTCATTCGTCGGTTGCCAGCAGGGCGGCCCGCAATCGCAGGCAGGAGCGGATCAACGCGGGGAACTCGGCGAGCGGGATCATGTTCGGGCCGTCGCTCGGGGCGCGATCCGGATCGGGGTGAACTTCGATGAACAAGCCATCGCAACCCGCGGCCACCGCGGCCCGCGCCAGCGTCGGCACGTGCCGGCGATCCCCGCCCGTGCGGTCGCCCAGTGCCCCCGGTGTCTGTACGCTGTGGGTCGCGTCAAAGATCGCGGGGGCGCCGGTTTCCTGCATCCACGGGATGGCCCGCATATCGTTGACCAGCATCCCGTATCCGAAGGTCGTGCCGCGCTCGGTGAGCAGCACGCGGTGGTTGCCGACCTCGTGGAGTTTCTTCACGACATTCTTCATGTCCCAAGGGGCCATGAACTGGCCCTTCTTCACATTGACCACGCGGCCGGTCTCCCCGGCGGCGGCGAGCAGATCGGTCTGCCGGGCGAGGAACGCGGGGATCTGGAGAATCTCGCACACTTCCGCGACCGCCGCGGCCTGCGACGCTTCGTGCACATCGGTGGTGACGGGCAGCCCCGTTTCCTCGGCGATCAGTTCGAGGATGCGCAAACCCTCGTGGATGCCGAGTCCGCGGTACGCCTTCCCGGAACTGCGGTTGGCCTTGTCGAAGGACGCTTTGAAGACGAGGTGCACGCGCAACTCGTCGGCGATCCGCTTCAGGTCGAGGGCGAGTCGGAGGCAGTGCTCCTCGGATTCGATGACGCACGGCCCGGCGATGAGCAGCAGCGGGTTCCGCGCACCCACGGTGTACGGGCCGACGGCGATGGGGAGAACGGGCATCGGTGTGGCTCCGGGAGAGTTCGAGCGCGTGACGGTTGATTTACGGGATTCTCGGATTTTCGGGAACAAAGGGGCGTCGGATGTGTTTCGCGGTGTACCCCCCGACAAGGACACGACCGTGCCGTTCAATCAAAGCGAATTGCTCGCGGCGGACTTGAAGTCGGCGGGTACCGGTGGAGTTGGTGCCGCGGAAAGGCGCCGGCCACGGCGGGCCCGATTTCGTCGCTGCGCCGGGCAAGAAACGCGTGGAAGAATTCTTCGGCAAGCACCTCAAACCGGCGAAGTGAGTCGACGGGGGCGGGGTTGGCGCATCGGCGACCCGAGCCGACGGCTTCGGATCTTGGGCGAGGAAGTCGGGTGCCCGGCGCCGATTCATGGTACGCTGACCGCGTGCCGATCCGTTCCGAGACCCGCATGCCGCTATCCCGCCGCGATTGGCTGCGCTTGTCCCTGCCGGGGATGCTCGCGATCAACCCTCTGCGGGCGGCGCCACCTTCGAAATCCAAAGCCAAATCGGTGCTCGTCGTTTTCACCAGCGGCGGGATGAGCCAGCTCGACACATGGGATCCCAAGCCGGATGCCCCGGAGGAAATCCGCGGGGCTTTCGGTTCGATTGCGACCTCGGTCCCCGGCTTGCGCTTCGGCGAGCACCTCCCCCGCTTGGCGAAACTGGCGAAGCATTTCACGGTCGTGAAATCGATGACCCACGACGATTCCGACCACGGCTCGGCCTGCTACCTGACGCTGACCGGCCAGCACCACCCGCGGAAAAGCTCGAATCCGCCGCCGTCCCCGCTCGATGCGCCGACTCTCGGATCGGTGCTTCACCGCGTCCGGCCGAGCGAGCGCTTCCCCCACTCGGCGATGCAGGTCAACGGCCCGCTCCTGACCCCGACCGAACCGGGGCCGGGCCAATTCGGCGGCTGGTTGGGGCGGGGGTACGACCCGATCGAATTCGGCGAGGTGACGAAAGGGAGCGCGATCGCACGCGGTTTGGAACGCCCGGTGGAGGTGAGCCGGGAGCGCGCCGACGAACGCCGCGGTCTGGCCGAGCAACTCGACGGACGGGCGAAACTCTGGCCCGGAACCGACAGTCAGACCGACGTACTCCGCCTCACCTACGATTTGCTCAACGCCCCCCGCACCCGCGACGCCTTCGATTTGACCAAGGAACCCGACTCGGTCCGCGACCGCTACGGCCGCCACCGCGCGGGCCAAGCGTGCCTGCTCGGCCGGCGCCTCGTCGAAGCCGGCGTGCCTTGGGTGACGGTCTTCTTCAACCATTCCGTCCGCGGGCAAGACACGCAGCCCGAAGACACCGACGCCTACGGGTGGGATACCCACAACGACATTTTCGAAGCGATGAAGGATCACCTGCTCCCGCGCTTCGATCACAGTTTTTCCGCGCTGCTCGAAGACTTGCGCGAGCGCGGTCTGCTCAAATCCACGCTGCTCGTCTGCATCGGCGAATTCGGCCGCGCTCCGAGGGTGGCCCTGGAGAAGAACTTCGCGGGCAGTACGCCCGGCCGCAAGCATTGGCCCCGCTGTTATTCCGCCGCGTTGGCCGGGGCCGGGGTCACGCCCGGAGGCATTTACGGCGCCAGCGACCGCCACGCCGCCGAACCCCGTGCGAACGCCGTCTCCCCGAGCGACCTGGCCGCCACGATGCTCCACGCGCTGGGCATCCCCGCGGACACCCACTACACGGACGCCAACGGCAAACTCGCCCGCTGTACACCGGGCGAACCGATTGGGGGGTTATTTTTATGAGGGAGCGGGCAATCGTATGTAGGGCGGCTTCGGGGCGGGTTCCGTCTTCGGCAGGGCCTTCTTCTCCAACTCCGCGATCAACTTCTTGAAATCCTCCCGCTCGCGGAGTGGGTCGAGGTCGGTGTCCTTCTTCATGTGGGCGGAGTCCTTGTAGCCCGCCTGCACGGCCTTGTGCAAGAACTGCATCGCCCGGTCGGCGTCGTCTTTGGCGAGCCGGGTGGCGTCAGCCGCCGGGTTCTTCGCTTGCACCGCGGCGGTGACGGCCCGGATGCAGGCGGCGTTGTACAAGCTGTCGGCGTCCGTGCGGTTCAGCTTCTCCAACATCTCGGCCGTCGCCCGGCAGCCGGCGAGGTCGCCGGCCTTTTGGAAGTGCTTCACGCGCAGGCTCAAGGCACCCGGGATAAGCGTGGGATTCACGGCGGGGCTGGTGCGGGCCTTGGCGAGGAACTCGTCGAGGAACGGGAGCGCCTCGACGCCGCGATCGAGTTGGATCAGGGAATCGGCCAGGCTCACCATGCTCTTGAGCGTGTCCGGGTGGTCCGGGGGCAGCACCCGCTTCATAATTGCCAGCGTCTCCTCGCGCAGCTTGAGGGCGTCGGTGTGGCGGTTCAGGGCAACGTAGCTGATGGCCAGGTTCATCATGCTCGTCAACGTGTGCGGGTGGTCCTTGGGCAGCACCCGCTTCTGAATCGCCAGCGTCTCCTCGCGCAGCTTGAGGGCGTCGGCGTGGCGGTTCAGAAACTGATAGCTGTTGGCCAGATTGGTCATGCTCGTGAGGATTTCCGGATGGTCCTTGGGCAGCACCCGCTTCCGAA
>JANOSQ010000339.1:0-1975 GCA_031415915.1 Fimbriiglobus sp.
GGGTCCACTTCACAACGGACTCAATGTCGATCGAAGATCTTGTTTTTTGGTTGCGTATAGACAAATTGACTTCGCTCACAGGCTCCAGCTTATTGTCGCAACCATCGCTCGGGCTGAAGCGTCCGGAGCTCCCGGAACGCTCGACCGGCCGACATTTCGAGCGAGAGTCAACTCACCGATTCATCTCTGTGTCGCTCATCCGATCATCTGCCGGGCGGTTCTGCGGAACCAGAGTCCGACCTGCAAAGCGAAGGCCGAGGTCGCGGCCCCGACGCCGCTGAGCACCGCGGCCAGCGGATGCGAGACGAGCGATAAGGCCACGACGGCCGCACCGATGCCGATGCCGATCATGGCCGCCTTCTTCAACTGCCAGGCAAAGTTCAGCCCGCGGTAGACGGCCTTCGCCCGGGCGACGGTTCGAGTCGCCGTGGCCCGGCAACCTCGCACGAAGGCTTTCAGTCGCTGCAAGCTCCGGGACGCGGCGGCCTGCAAGCTGCGGGAGCGGATCTGGCACCGGCGTCGGCAACGGTCCAAGAACGAGACTTTGGAGGTCGTCGAATCGGCGGTGACCACGACTTCGCGGAGCGGTTGAGCCGCGACCGACGGCGCGAGTGCGGCCCGCAGGAGGGCCAGCGTGTCGGGGTTGGTCAGGGTTTCGATCAGGAGTTGTTGCAGGGCCGCTTGGGTGCCGGTGCGGACCGCGTCGCCGACGGCTTCGGGCAAGCCGTCTGCCAATGTGTCGAGGATGCCGTCGAGGCGGTTGAGCTGGTCCGAGAGCTGCTTCCGCGGGGGGCGGCCATTGAGGGATCCGACTGCCATGGGGGTCTCCGATTCGGGCGATTGGGTTTGTGGGTCGATCGAGGTCGGCGGAACGACCGACCCGCAACGCTCGGCGTTCGGGGCTGGGTCGTCCGCCTGGTTCAGCGATGCGGGTCAGAACGGGGAATGCGCCCAGCGGGCGAGGGCGATCCATTCGGCGGCGACAGCGAGGAAGCCGGCGGTCGCGGGGGGACTCCACCAAGTCGCCAGGCCGGCGATCAATCCGAGCCCGAGACCGATCCACGGAACGCGGGAAGGACTCGCGGCGGTCGGCGGCGGTGCCGGCAGATCGAACTCCGCGACCGCCGGGGAGCGGTCTCCTTCCGGATCATCCGGACCGGGTTCGACGAACTCTTCCTTACCAGAGCCGTCGTAGACTCCGCGGTTCGGTTCCACGGTGTCGAATCGGGGTCTCGGATCGCGCAGGAGCATGTGCAGGAGGTCTTGGGCCGACTGGCCGACGGCTTGGCCGATTTCCGTCGCCACGGCGTGGCGGATCCGCTCTTGCACGGTGCGGACCGTCTCCGCGAGTCGGTCGATGAGCAGCAGCAATCGATGGGAGGTTTTCACGGGTATGCTCCGGGGGTCTCCTAACGGGTCAGGGTGAGGGCGATGCCGGCGAGTTCCGGATGGCGGCGGAAGACCGATTGGGCGGCCCGGAGCAGTCGCCGTTGGAACGCCTTGCGGTCGAGGATTCGCCGCAGGGCGACGATCTCGGCGTCGGGCCGGTTTTTGGACACGGAGAGTTGCAGCAGGAACACGTCGAGAAGAACCGGTCGCATAGTCCACCTCGAGCAAGGGGGCAAGGATCGGCCTCGGTCATCGGCTTGATCGAGTGCGCCGAGCGCCGCGATCCGAATCTTGCCGTCCTCGCAAAAGAGTTTCCGGAAACACAATTGGGAACTAGCGGGCGAGTTCGAGGATTTCGTCGGACACGGTGAGTTCCGACGCCAGCAGGTTGAGGGTTTGGTCGGCGGTCACGGGCTGGCGGCGCAGCCAGCGGGCCCATTGGCCCACCATCAGACCCGCGGCGATGCTCGCGGCGTAGATGGTCGTCTTGGCCGTGCAACTGGCCGGGTAGGCTTCGGCGGCCCCGAACAAACTCTTCGGGTAGACCGAATCGGTCGCGGGCTCGCCGCTGGCGAGGACGCGGATC
>JANOSQ010000340.1:0-7395 GCA_031415915.1 Fimbriiglobus sp.
AAGACGGTGTTCGACAAGCCGTCCGATACGCTCGCGTTCATCTCTTTCCGTCCGGACGAATACGTGAGCGAGGCCGGGGGATCGCCGAAGACGTAGTTGTTGCCACCGTAGTTCGAGATGCCCCAGATATTCGCACCGCCATTGGCGGTCAGGGATTTGCCCTGCGCGTTCGATGTGTCCGTGGGGCAGACGAGCATCTTGAATACTTGCGAGAGCTGCCCGCCCGCATACCCCGTGGGCGATAAGGCGTTGTACACGGCGGTCTGCTCGATGTACGGCAGCAGGAAGTGAAACATCGTGTAATGGTGGCGGCCGAACGGCGTGTTCGGCGGTGTGAAGCATCCGGCCGCGGCGGGATCCGCGCAGTTGGCGCTCATGGGCGGCAAGGTCCCCTGGACATCGTGCAGCCCGTGGACCGCCAGCCCCACTTGCTTCAAGTTGTTGCCGCACGACATCCGCGCCGCGGCTTCGCGCACCTTCTGCACCGCCGGCAAGAGCAGGCCGATGAGGATCGCGATGACGACGAGGAGCTCGATGAGGGTGAAGGCCCCCCGAGTGCGGGTGAAATGCATGGCGAACCCCCGGATGGGCCAATGGGACAATGACCGGAATCGCACAACGTGACGGACGACGACACATCCTTTGTAACTGAGTGTAGCACCGGGGTCGAGTTGAATATTGGGTTTTGCACGATCTTGACTCGCGGCTCGTATCGCACTACGGGCTTTTCTTCGCAGGTCGGGTGGGGTTTTCGCAACTCGCCGCCGGAAGGAAGTGGGCTTCGCCAGTGTTGAGCGAATGGGAATTGAGGCGAGGGTGTCGTATCGCGCTCAACTCGATTCCGCATTCCGCCGCACTTCCGCAAGCGTTGTAGAATATCTTCCCAGTGCCGACCGTCGCTTTTGGAGCCGCGCGATGCCGAGTGAGGATCTGTTGACCTCCACCGAACAGATGCAGCTCTCCGCGCGGGCGGATGCGTTCCACAGCGCCCTGCGGAAAGGCGCGGTCGGCGCCGATTGGAACGAACACCTCGACGACCTCGAAGGCCCCGTCCGCATCGCGGTGCTGATCGAACTCGCCATCCTCGACATGGGCCACCGCTGGCAAAAGGGCGAACGCGTCGGCGTCGAAGAGTACGTCCGCCGCTTCCCCGAACTCGGACCGCCCGACGCCGTCTCGCCGAAGCTCATCACCGAGGAATTCCGCAGCCGGGTCGCCAGCGGCGACAACCCGAACCTCAGCCAATTCCAATCGCGCTTCCCGGTGCAATTCTCGGCGATCCGCTCGCAATTGCTGGCCATGGCCCCCCAGGAAAGTCCCGCTGCGAAGACTCCGGCGCAGGGCACCGCCGTCGGCGGCGGCGCGGGGGAGTTTGAATTCATTCGCAAATTGGGCCAGGGGGTCTTCGGCGAAGTCTGGCTGGCGAAGAAGAAGACCAGCGGCATCGAGAAGGCGATCAAGATTCTGCTGCAAGCGGCCGACCACGAAGCGGCCATCCGGGAACTGCGCTCGCTCGAACTCATCAAGAATCTGCGGCACCCCTACTTGCTGGCGACGGAAGATTTCTGGATCTCCGGCGACCGGTTGCACGTCGTGATGGAACTCGCGGAGGGAACCCTGCGCAACCGGCTGAAGGAGTGCCAGACCGATGGACTCCCCGGGATCCCGGAGCCGGAGCTGTATCGATTCTTCACCGAAGCGGCCGAGGGGTTGGATTACCTGCACGAGCAGAAGATCACGCACCGCGACGTGAAGCCGGACAACATCTTGTTCCTGCGCGGCCACGCCAAAGTCGCCGACTTCGGCCTCGCGCGGATGCAGGATCAAATCATGTCGCAAATGAGCGTCTTCGCCGGGACACCGGCGTACATGGCCCCGGAAGTCTGGGGTGGCGAAGGCGGCCCGGCCAGTGACCAATACAGCCTCGCGGCGACTTACGTCGAACTCCGCCAAGGCAAGACGGCGCTGAAGCTCGGGCCGTTGCCGGAGATGATGATCGCCCACCTCGACGGGATCTTCCACTTCGCCGATTTCATCCCGGACGCCGAGCAAGACGTGTTGCGCCGGGCCATGGCGAAGAACCCCGAAGACCGTTACCCGAATTGCAACTTCTTCATGGAAGCGCTGGCCGCGGCATCGAACCGCTCCATCTCGCGCTTCGCGGTGAGTTCGGGAAAGTCCAGCGGCGGCATGGCGGCGCTGACGCGCGTCGGAACCAAAGAGCGCTCCGGCCCGATCCCGGTGAGCGGGGCGCGGACGTGGGGCGCGGCCAAGGCCGAGGTCGAGGTCGACGAACACGCCCCGAGCCGGGAGACGCGCATCCCCGCGAGCACCGGAGTCCAACCGCGTTTCGCACCCAAATCGCAACCGGTACCGGGGAAACCGAAGCCCAAGCCGGCCGGGATTCCGAAGGTCGCACTCGCCGGGTTCTTGGTCGTCGGGTTGATCGCCGTCTTCGCGTTCGCCGGGTTTCTGTTCAGCGGAAACGGCACTCCGCCGACGACGGGAGCCTCGGCGACCGAACCGACCACCGAGCCGACGACCGCACCGACCAAGAACGGCACGACGGCGCCGACGAAGTCGATTCCGGAAACGAAGGTATCTTGCCCCGGCTCCGCGAAGCCGGAGGAGAATTCGCCGGTGATCGATCTCGTGGACGGCCGAAAAGCCTACCAGTGGGTGACGATCGCGGTGGGATCCGAGACACTGCGCTTCCGGTTGATCCCCGGCGGTGCCCGCGGCGATGTGAAGGCGTTCTACATGGGCGAGTTCAAAGTGTGGGTGGGGCTGTACCGCGCCGCCGGGTCCGGCCCGATCCGGGAGACGGACGCGCAGAAACCGGCGGATGCGGGCGAACCCCTGATGAACGTGACCGCGGGGGAAGCGCTCGCCTTCGCCAAGAAAATAGCCCCCGGCGAAGGATCGCTGCCGACGCCCGAGCAATGGGATCACGCCGCGGGGTTGTATCGCGCGGCGACGCTTTCCAGCGCCGGGGCCAGCCCCGTCGTCGGAGTTCCTCAGCCGGCCGCGACGCGGACGAAACCGACCGACAGCAACGACCTCGGCCTGAAGGACATGACCGGCAACGGACGGGAATGGACCCGCGCCGTCTTCGTCGCCAAGGGGCAACCGCTGAAGCTTGCCACCGAATTCACCGCCGAAGACCGCGTCGTGCTGCGGGGCCGCAATTTCACGCTGCCGACCCCGCTGACGATCGAGAAATTGAAATACGACCAAACCGACCCGCAAGCCGCCTTTGCCGGAAAACCCAGCCCCTACACGGGCTTCCGGATCGTGCTGCCGGTGCCGTGAGATACGAGCCGGATGCGTGAGCGACGGATCGATTGCGTGCGGCGCACGCTTATCCCGCCATGGTCGGGTTCAGTAATTCCTCGGCCACCTGCTGCACGGAGGGTCGCACCGATTCCTCGGCTTGCTTCTCGGCCCAGAAGCACTTGAGCGCGATCTGCGAGCAGCGCTCTTGGAACTGGGCGGGGGTCTCCGGCAGATCCGGGAACTTGTCCACGAAGTTCAGCATTTCCAGGTACTGCTTCTCGTAGCCGCCGAGAATCCGGCGGGCCATGCGCTTCTTGTCGGCGTTCTCCATGTGCCCGAGTTCGACGGCTTTGTCCACGCGGCCGGGGCGGGTGCTGATGAACTCCACTTCCCCGTTGGGCAGTTTCCGCGGTTGGCCGAGGGCGGGGTCGATCTTCGAGATGTCGTTGGTCGTCACGACGGTGAAGATGCCATCGGAGCGCTCGACGCCATCCAAGCAATTGAGCAGGCAATCGAACGTCAGCGGCGGGGTCATCAGTCCGCGGGTCTTATCGTCGTCGCCATCGTCGTTTTTCTTGGCGGGCTGCATCATGACGCCGAACATGCCCGAGTTCCAGTAGACGTTGAGTCCGCGCCAGATCAGTACGCCGCCGGCGAGGGCGATCACAAGGACGAGCGACCAAAGCCAACGGCGCTTCCGCATCCTCAGCTCCGCCGCCGAACGCACCCCAAGCTGAGCGGCACCGGCCGCTTAGCCACTTCCCAAGCAGAGTAACAAATCTGGCGGCCGGTGACTGCTCCTGCGATGTGTTCGGCCAGCCAGATACGAACTTCATGTCTTGCCGAGCAACCAATCAATGACCCAGCAACCCCGGACATGCTCGCGAGGTACTCGACAGTGGAGCAGTAGTTCCGCATTCGTACATCCAGCTTCTTCCAACGCATCGGCAAGGATCGGCAATCGGTCGAATGCGCGGTCTTGGTACAGCGCCGACGCCATCGCAACCACATCGGCGGTCAGCCATCCTGGATTAAACCTGTGTGAGTCGAGTGATGATCCAAGGACGTCGTCAATCAGACCCTCCGCGACGACCCGGTGGTCGGGATGGAACGGACGCCAACTAGCCCACACATCGAACTCCCCGGGAAAACTTGCCACGTAGTAGTCAACAATATTCCAAGCTTCCGTAGCCAGTTGACGCAGTTCGAACAGCCACTGTGCCGCTCCGTATCGAATCTCTAACTCATCCCGCCGGTCATCTGGGGTGTTGAAACGATCCGCCTCAGCCGAGTACTCGGCGTGACGAAAGTATTCTTCAGCAACGAGAAACCGATCATCGTTTGCAGTGCCGTCCGCGTGCTGTTCAAGCCACTCAATCGCATTATGGCCGTTCACCCGGGAAAAACACCACGGCCTGTCGGTACCCGGGTCAGTCGGCGGCACATCTCCGGTCGCTCGGTAGAGCCAGTACCACTCGGCAGGTGGGAGTGTCGTTTCGAACCACGGCTGATCTGCCATTAGCTCCCACAGCGGCCGGCCGCAGTCGGCGAACGGGGCGTGGCGGATGATCGCACACTCCAGGAGGATCAACTTCCGACGAGTAGCCCGGCGGCGGAGCGCTTCCACCGTGAGCCGAACCTTGGCCGGGGTTTCCGGTGTAACGCGGTTCTCGTCCGAATGGCGTCGGCGTGACAATTGTGCTCACTCCACATCTACCGCCGAACGGCTCCAAGCTCAGCAGCACCGCCGCACAACGCAGCGGTGAACTCTCAATTTCCTGTCGCGCCGGTGACTGCTGTAGTGCCTATTGCGGCTTTCGACTCGCCCTCACGGTCGCGGTGGAGGAGCAGGAAGTCGTGGTTGAGGCCAAAAGTCTCGGATACTCTCTCTTGGCCGAACAAAAAGCTCGCCGGCCCGGCCATCACTTTATCCCGTTCATGACGGTGAACGCCAGCCCGGTGGCCATCAGCCACGCGCACCCTTGGATGATGAGCACGGTAATCAGCGACTCGTAGATGTTCAATTGGAATTGCGACTGGAACACCACGAAACAGACGAGGGTGACGATACTCAAGGCCATCAGGATACCGAGCGGGCCAAAGCACCCTAAGCAGAGCAGGCCGAACGCCAAAGTGAACCCGTTCACGAACGCCACCGACCCCAGCAGTTTCACCGCCCCCTGCTTCACCGGTCCGTAGTCGATGCCGAACACCGACCCGATCAGCACCATCAGCACCGCCACGCACCCGGTCTCGAACAGCACCGCGACCATCGCCCCGGTTAGGGCTAACGCCCCCACCGCCGGCCCTTCCTTCACCCCGGCGTACACGGCCGCGATTACCAATCCGACTAGGCCGAGACCCGCCAGGACGATCGTCCAGAAGTACCACGGGTAGGTCATCAACAGCTGGGGCGGGGGCGGCGGCTCGGCCAAATCCCGCCGCGGTTTCTTCGGCGCCGGCTCCTCGTTCGACGCCTCGTCATTCGGCGAGCTAACTAGATTTTTCTGCTTCCGTTTTTGCGGCCGGGGTTCTTCCTCGTCTTCTTCCGGCTCGCTGGTGGCGTACTTGTCGTACTTGAGCGGCGGTCCTTCCCGCTTTTCCGGAGCCGAATCCGCAAACCCGTACTCGCCGGGGTTTAGGTCGGGATCGTCAGGGTCTTGCGGATGTATCATGTCGTCTCGCTTGAGAACGCAAACTTTCACGGCGGTCATTATCCCCAATCGACGGACAGTCCGAAGTGAAATTCCTGTGATCGAAATCAGGACGCCGAATGTTGGGATTGTCGGCGGAACGGAGAGGTTTCTGGGGCGTCGCTCGCTCGGCGAGTGACAGTCGGTTGTCATTGACTTGGCGACCGGCCGACCCCGTAGAGCTGTTTGGCACCGCTTCGGTCTTTCGACCGACTGATGGATGCCGACGAAAGAACCATCCTGGCGCGGCCGAGTGACCATCGAGTGGGACAAGGGTGAATCGAACGGTGCCGGGAAGTGCGATGGGCAACCGGGAAGGCCGCTCAAGGATTTTCGTTTTCAGTCAAGTTGGTGGGCCATGAGAGCTGTTCGGCGCTCGCCTCAAGGTCTCACGCCTTGGATCGATCCGCAAGACCGTTCAAGGTTTAAGGTTTTCGTTTTCAGTCAAGTCGGTGGGCCATGAGAGCGGTTATGCCCTGTACCGCTTCAAGACAACTGATCCCACCAATCGGGCTCCATCTTACGTTCAACTCTATGCACGTTTTCTGGAACACTCAACAAAAACGCTCCGGTGGATGCGATTGTTATCCCTCACTCCTTGGCCAGTGATTTGAAGAAGGCAACAGCTTGACGACGTTTCTCTAGCTCGGCAAGACCTTGTGCCGTGCGATTCTGAGCCCAAGGGACCTTGCAGGTGAGCGTCGGATCCGCGCCGTTGTCGATCAAGACCCTCAGCGCCTCAACGAAGTTGCTGCGGGCGGCGAGCATTAGAGCCGTTTGGCGCGTCCCGGGCGGCCCGTCAGAATCCGCGCCGCGATCAAGCAGCAATTGAATCAAATCGGTATTCAGCCCATCGATAGAGAACTTGAGCGCAGTCATTTCGTCAGATGTGCGAACGTAATGGACATCTGCACCTGCGTCGATCAGTTCCACAGCGATCTGCATTCCTTTCTTCTTGCCATGGCTGCATGCGTGCATCAATGCCGTCATGTCATTCCCATCAGGAAGATTCACGGCCGCGCCGTTTTCGAGCAAGAGGGTGACGGACCGTATTGCTCCTTGCGTTGCCGCAGAGCAAAGCGCAGTTCTCTTGGAATATACCGCGATACCATTGATGTCGACGCCGTCCGCTAAAAGCGCCTTCATCTCCTTGAGCTTGGAATTGTTGGCCGCGATTCCCAAAGCGTCGACCGCGGACAACGCTCGAATACCGTAGAAATCGAAGTACTCAGAATCGCTCATGCGCAAGATTCCCCGGCATATGAAGTCCCAGAAACGAATCATGCCCCGCCGTCTGCTTGTATGTTCTCTTTCGCTCGCGGAATGCAACCGCGAGAATCCCTTGGGGGCGCCGCGGGGGAGGCTTTTCCGACTGCTGAGGCATCGACCTCTTGCAGCAGATTAGCCCCTCCGCGTCCGGCCCAAG
>JANOSQ010000341.1:0-4110 GCA_031415915.1 Fimbriiglobus sp.
GCGGTCGTGGACATCACCAATTACGTGATGCTCGAATTCGGCCAACCGCTGCACGCCTTCGATTTCGACGTGCTGGTGAAACGCGCCGGCGGCGACACGCCCACGATCATCGTGCGAGCCGCGACTGCGGGCGAAAAGCTAATGACACTCGACAAGGTCGAACGCACGCTCGGGCCGGAGAATCTGGTCATCGCCGATACCGCGGGTGCCATCGCCATCGCCGGGGTCATGGGCGGCGCTGACACCGAGGTGTCACCGAACACGCGCACGATCCTGTTGGAGAGCGCGAGCTTCGATTTCGTGAGCATCCGCAAGACCGCCCGCCAGTTCAACCTCTTCAGCGAAGCGAGCACGCGGTTCAGCAAGGGCGTCCCGGCGGCACTCGTTCCCCTCGCCGCGGCGCGAGCGGCCCAATTGCTCCAGAAGCACGCCGGGGCCGAGGTGTTGACCGGCGTCGTCGAACAATATCCCATCCCGCAGAAGATCGAACCGATCACGCTGAACCGCTCCGAAATCGGCCGGGTGCTCGGCTTCGACATCCCCGACGGCGAAGTCGAGCGCATTTTGCTCGCGCTACAATTTCAGCTCGCGCCGACGCTCTGGGGTTGGACCGTCACCCCGCCGGCGACCCGGCTCGACTTGCAATCCGGCCCGGCCGACTTGATCGAAGAACTCGCCCGCATCTCGGGGTACGACAAGCTGCCCGAGCGGTTGCTGGCGACCGAAATGCCCATGCCCACGGGGAACCGCTGGCTCGAGCGCGACCAGAAACTGCAGGATCACCTCGTCGGTCTCGGGTTGACCGAGTGCATCACCTATTCGTTCACCTCCGCGGAGGCCGAGCGGAAGCTCGACCCGAATTCGGCGACGCCGGGCGAGTACGTGACGCTGTTGAATCCGCTCTCGCCGGAGCGGGCCGTATTGCGGCGGTCGCTGCTCCCCGGCTTGCTGGAAGTGGCCGCCCGCAACTTGGCGACTTCGGAAAGCATCGCGTTTTTCGAACTCGGCCCCGTATTCATCCCCGAAGCGAATTCGCTGCCGCGCGAACCTCAACGCCTCGCGCTCGCGCTCGCCGGCCGACGCAAGCCCACGGCGTGGGACGACTTGGCGACGAACGCCCCGGAATCATTTGACTTCTACGATCTGAAAGGCATAATAGAACGTCTGTTCACGGAGCTTCACCTCCCGACTTGGAAGCTGGATCCGGCTACGACGGTGCCCCATTTGCATCCCGGTCGCGCGGCCACGGCGATGATCGATGGTGTCTGCCTAGCGACGTTCGGCGAGTTGCACCCGAAGGTTGCCGCGGCATTCGAGTTGAAAGATCGGGCCGTCTTGGTCGCCGAAATCGACGTCGCCATGCTGTTCGACGCGATCCCCGAACGCACGACTTACCGACCGTTCAATACCCTCCCGGCCGCGAAGCGCGATGTCGCCGTGATCGTCCCGGACGCCATGCCGATGGATCGCGTGCTCGCCGAGTTGCGGACCGCCGGCGGCGAGTTGCTGACGAACGCGGAGCTGTTCGACGTCTACCGCGGCGACAGCGTCCCCACCGGAACCAAGAGCCTCGCCTTCGCGCTGACCTACCAGCCGAAGGAGAAGACGCTGACGGACAAGGAGATCGACAAGGCGCACCAGAAGATCGAGAGCCGCTTGGTGCACGTGTTGAAAGCGCAGATTCGCGGGAAGTGAGACGGAGATTCTCGTAGGTCACGCTTTGCGTGACGTGGGCGTCACGCAAAGCGTGACCTACGAGAACGTCCGATGTACATGTCGTGGTACGCAGCGATGGTTTGCTCCAGTCGGTACTTCTCCCGCACCCGTGATCGTGCATTCGCACCCAGCTTCCCGATCAACCCCGGCTCCCCGAATAGCTTCGCGATGGCCGCGCCGCACGCAGCAGCGTTGCCGCGTGGCACATGCAAGCCGTCGACGCCATCCCGGACGATCTCCGGATTCCCGCCGACGGCGGTGACGATGACCGGCAACCCGGTCGCCATCGCTTCGAGCAGCGTGAGCGAGGCCGCTTCCGAAACGCTGGTGAGCGCGAACGCATCGGCCGCGCTCAACAGCGTGGCGACATCGCGGCGGATGCCGAGAAATTGGACGCGATCCGCGATTCCCAACTCGCGGGATAACGCTTCCAATTGATCGCGAAGCGGACCGTCGCCCACCATCAGCAATTCGAGATCGGGCACGTTCGCCAAAGCGAAGCCCCGGAGCAGCATCGCTTGATCCTTCACCGGATGATGGCGAGCCACGTGAATGAGGTAACGCTTCGCGGGATTGAGGTTCAACCGAATTCGCAAGGTATCGCGATCCGGCGCGGGGCCGTAGTCGTCGACTTCGATCCCGTTTTCGATGACGCGGATGCGGTTGCCGCGGAACCCGTCGATGCGGGACAACGCCCGGGCGCTGAAGCCGATGCAGGCGTTGACCTCGTCGGCGCAGCGATCCAAGATCAGCCGATTGAAGGCTCGGCGCTTGGGGGCAACGATGTCCGGGTAGTGCCGGCCGTGTTCGGTGAGGATGAGTTTCGGTACCGGTCGGGCGAACCACTTGGCGAAGGCGCTGTAGAAGAACGGCGTGTACTGGTGGGCGTGGACGACTTCGATTTGACGCGCCGTGAATTCCCGCGCGAGTCGACGGCTAACCGAGAAATCCCAGCCCGGTTTGCGATTCAAACAGACGACGGGCACACCTTCCCGCAGTAATTCCTCGCCGAGTTGCCCGACGGCGTCGAGGCAGAAAACGGTCGGCTCGATGGCCGTGCCCAATCGGCGGATCGTCTCGCGGACGAGCACCTCCGCCCCGGCGACCTGCATGACGTGTACGACGAAACCGACGCGGATCGGGCCTGTGTCCCTCATGGCGATCCCGGCTTGTTCAGCAGATCGAACAGTTGCATCCCATCGCGGGTGAACTCGGCGGGGTCATCGAGAACCGCTTTGCAATACGGCCCACCGTAGACGCGCAAGTGCGGGAGGAAGTCGGGGTCCTTCCAGTCGTGCGGGAAGAGTTTGAACAGGAACGAGGGGAGCCGAAACCGCGGCGGCGGGGCGTTGTACAAGCGGCCGCGCATGTTGCGCCACATCTCGCGCATCACCGCCGGCCGGCGGACCGGGCCGAAATGGTGGAGGTCGCAAACCGCGTCCTCCGGGTTCAACGCGAACTCCTCGGCCGTGTGGCGGACGCTCGATGCGTCGCCGCCGTGGAGCGCCATCTCCGGCACATTGCGGTGGATGTTCATCTTGAACCCGGGCCAGCGGAACTTCTCCGGGAACGCGTTGAGAACCTTGTAGTTCCCGTAGAAGTTGAGCAGTTTCATCGGCAGTGTCAACTTCGGGGTTGTCCGCATCGCTCCACGGATCGCGTCGAACGACCACTCCGGAATGAACTCGTCGGCGTCGAGGAGTACGCACCAATCGCCGGTGCAGCGCAACCGCGCCGCGTCCTTGAAGCCGTTCACCCAGCCGAGGCCCTTGTTGACTTCCCAGTCCGACCGGAAGACTTTGATCTTGGGATCGAGGTCGCGGATCGCTTCGTAAGTGCCATCGGTGGAAAATCCCTCGTGGACGATGATCTCGTCCGCGAACGGCAAGTGGTGCTTCAGCATCGGTACGATGTGGTAATCGTTCCGCAGACCGTTCTTCACGAACGTATAAACGCTCACTTTCACGCCGGGCCTCCACTCGGCTGGGGTCGCTTGATGAAAGGTGCCGGAATCGGGGCGTAGCGCGGTCGCGGGACGACCGGCGCCGCGGCGGCGATCAAGTGGGGCTGCGACGCGGCTTCGGCGCGGACGATCGATTCCAACGCCTTCGATCGGTAGACGCCCCAAAGTTGCGCCGCGACGAGGAAGATCGCGTACGGGAGTTCGAAGTGGTCGAGCGAGAGGAATACGCCGCCCACGCAATAGATGGTGAGCGAGGCGATGATCGCCCCCGCGACCGAGCGGGCCTTGATGAGGCTGTCGGTGTTCGGCCAGTGCCGCGTCCGCCACCAGAATCGGAACGTCAGGAGGAAGACCGCGATCAGCAGCAAGAGGAACCAACCCAATCCGAACCAGCCCATGTCGGCGGCGATCTGGAAATACTGGCTGTGGAT
>JANOSQ010000342.1:0-4244 GCA_031415915.1 Fimbriiglobus sp.
ACCCGCGGCACGACCTCGCGCACGGTCTGGATGTCCAGCCCGATGCGCTCCGACCCGATTTGAAACGTGAGGATCAACATGGCCGCGGTCACACTTTGAAGGAGGCGATCTCGGCGTTCAGTTGTTCGATGGAACTCCGCAAGTGGGCCGTGGCCCGGTTGAACTCGTCGAGCGCCGACGCGGTCTGGCGGATGTTCCCGGCCATGTTCCCCATCGCTTCGTCGATCTGCTCCGCCCCGATGGTCTGGTTCCGCATCCCCTCGTTCACGAAGCGGAACCGCTCCCCGAGGCCGGTGACCTCCGAGATGATTTGCCCCGTTTGGCCGTTGATCTCCGCGACGCGGCCGACGCTCGAGCGCACTTGGTCGCTGAACTTGTCCATCTGCATCACGCCGGACGCCACGGCGTCCTGCATGAGCCGCACCATGCTTTCGATGTCGAGCGTCGCCACGGCGGTCTGGTCCGCGAGCCGGCGGATTTCCCGCGCCACCACGAGGAACCCGCGGCCGAACTCCCCGGCCTTCTCCGCTTCGATGGCCGCGTTGATCGACAACAGGTTCGTTTGATCCGCGACTTTCGTGATCGTCACCACGACCATGTTGATGGTGTCGGCCTTCTCGCGGATCGTCGCCAGCTTCGCCGAGATCGACGCCGTCGATTCCACGAGCTGCCCCATCGTTTGCTCCATCGCCACGAGGCGTTCGCGCCCGGCCACGGCCAACGTCGCGGTGTTGTTCGCCCGCCCGTGGACGTCGTCCATCGTCGCCGACAGCTCCCGGCCCGTCTGCGAAATCTCCCGCACGGCCGCGGCGATCTGCGTCCCCGAGGAGTTCAACCCCGCGACGGTGCCGTACTGCTGCTGGGCGGTCGCGGAAATCTGCGACGCCGTGGCCAGCACTTGGATGCTCGACTCGCGCACTTTGCTGACGACGGTCTGGATTTTCGAAATGAGGTGGTTGATCCCCGTGCCGAGTTGGCCGAGTTCGTCTTTCGATTCGATGGGGATGCGCGCGGTGAGGTCGCTCGCCCCTCCGGCCATCTCTTCGACGCGGCCGATGAGCGTGTTCGTAGAGCGGACGATCCCGCGCGCCAGCGTGATGCCGAAGAACGCCAGCAGCGAAATCGAGGCGATGCTGAGGACCACCATCGCGTTCATCCAAAAGCCGCTGTCGGCGGCCGCGGCTTGTTCGATTTGTTCCGTTTCCTTCTCCATCGCGGCGATGACGTCGTCGACGGCGGCGCGGTGTTTGCGGAACTTCGGCCGGATGCGCTGGCCCAGGACTTCGCTGGCTTTCGCTTGGTCTTCCTTCTTGCCGACGAGCGGCAGGAATTCGTCGCGGGCGATGCGGAAAATCTCTTGGCCCCCCGGCTTGATGATTTGCGCGAGCTGGCGCTTCGAGTCCCCTTCGGGCAGTTTGACGGCGAACTCGGCGTGCCGCTTTTCGAAGAGCGATTCCAAATCCGCGAAGCGATCCTTCAGTCTGCGAATTTCCTCCGGGTTGGTTTCCGTCTCCAGTTCTTGCAGCACCAAGTACGCCTGACCGGCGGAGAGCGTCGGGGGGGAAATCTCGAGGCCGAAGTCGTTGTACAACGCGATCTTTCGGTAGACCGGCCCGTTGATGCGGTACTGGTACATCTGGTAGCTGGCGAGCGCGAGCACGCCGCCCAAGCCGACGCAGCTGAAAATCACGAGCGTGTAGAGCCGCGTCTGGATGCGGTAATCGGAAAGTCGGATCATCGGTGCCCCACCTCATCGAAAGCGAATATCGAGGATCGACAGGTCGTCCGTGAGCACGTCACGCCGCGGAGATCCTTCAGCAAGGCGTAGAGGTCGTCCATCAGTGTCGGGTTATCGGCCTGCGCGGCCAAGTAATCGAGGAACTCTTCCCACGTCCACATCGCGTCGTCGGCTTTCAAAATCTCGAAGGCCCCGTCGCTGAAAATCAACATCCGCGAATCGGCGCCCAAGACGATCTCCCCTCCGTCGAAGGGCGATCCCGGCGACAGCATCCCCACCATCGGGTTCATCGATTCGAACTGCTGCAAGCCCGCGCGCGTGTAAAGCAGCGCCGCCGGGTGGGCCGCGTTGCAGTGCTTCAACGTCCGCGTCGATTTCTCGAACACGGCGTAGAAGATGGTGAAGTACTTCCCGTCTTGGCGATCCATCTGGAACACGTCGTTCAGCCGGCCCATCACCTCGACCGGTTCGAGGAAGTCGGTGTCGGCGAGCGAGCGGTTCGAGATGACGTTGGCCGCCGAGACCGCGAGCAACGCCGAACCGACGCCGTGCCCGCTCACGTCGAGCAAGTAGATCACCAAGTGGTCCGGGTCGTGCCAGTGGTAGCCGAAAATGTCGCCGCCGAGCGAGGCGTTGGGCACGAAGCGCCAGCCGATGCTCACGTCCCCCATCAGCGGCGGCGGAAGGAGCGACTCGACGTACTGCGCGGCCCGGCGGAGTTCCCCCGCGAGGTGGCGCTGACTCTCGGCGAGTTGGCCGTAGGCCGCGTTGCGTTCGAGGAGGTTGCGGTACGCCGCCGAGTGATACCGGATGCGGGCGATCAGTTCGATCTTGTCCGGCAGTTTCACGAGGTAGTCGTTGGCCCCGAGCGCGAACGCTTTCGCCTTCACCACCGGTTCCTCTTTGCTGGAGAGCACCACCATCGGCGTGTCGCGGGTGCCGGGGTTCGCCCGGTAAAACTTGACGAGCAGCAACCCGTCCACTTCGGGCATGACGAGGTCTTGCAGGATCACCGTCGGCCGGAGGCGGTTGGCCTCGGGGATGGCCCGGGTGGGGTCTTGGCAGAAGTGGAAGTCGATGTCGGGGTCGTCGCGCAGCATCCGGCGGACCGACTCGCCGACGAACGCTTGGTCGTCCACGAGCAACACGCGGATCGCGCGAGGCGGGTCGGGGGCGTCGGAAAACCGGGCCGGGGCGATCATAGCGGACGGCGGGGCGGGAGAGCGGGGGAGATTAGGCAGAGTCTAACCCGCCGCGGCACCGGTGCCTACCAACCGATTGGCGAAGAACTGGGAATTCCGGGGGGTTGGGCCGGCCGGTTCCGATTGGGAGAGTTGTGCGGAAAGGTGGCGCGGGCGGGCATCCCGCATTTCAATCCGCGTCCCAGACCAACATCGAACCGGATAAGCTGCCGGCCGCCAATCGGGTGCCGTCGGGGGAGTAGGTCAGCGTCGTGATTTTGCCGATCTTCCAATGGAAGCAGGCCTTCTCCAATCCCGACGCCAGATCCCAGAGGCGGACGGTTTCGTCCCAACTGCCGGTCGCCAGCGTGCGGCGATCCGGGCTGAACGCGAGCGCGGCGACTTGGCCTTTGTGCTGGCGGATCGTCCGCGTCGCGCGCCCCGTCTTGAGTTGGTAGAGGGTGAAACTCCAGTCGATGCCGGCCGCGAGGGTCTCGCCGTCCGGGCTGAACGCCATCGACAAGTACTTCCCGTTCACGACGCTCTGCCGGCCGGAGAATTTCTGGCGGTCGGGCTTCGTGATCGGCCAGACGGAAAGGTCGCCCCCGCCGATCCACGCGATGGTCTTCGTTCCGGGGTGGGCGATGAGGCTGCGGACGCCCTGTTCCTCGCGGAAAATCTGCGGTCGGATCAATTGCCGGGGGACGTCCCAAAGTTGCACGCTGCCCGGCGCGGGCAAATTCCGGCTGCCGGTGCCGACGGCGAGTAAGTCTTCGGAGAGGTACGCCAAACCGGTGACCTCCGAACCTTTCGGCGCGAGTTCCACCGCTCGGATTTGGGTCTCGCCGGTTTTGATGGTGACGAATCGGATGCCGTCGGAGAACGCGAAGGAAGCCGAGGACGGGGACCATGCGGCCGCGTGCGGCGAACCGAGCAAACCCTGGTGAAACGCGGCCACCTTTTCGCCCGATTCGTCCCAAAGCCGCACGCCTTCCTTCTGGGAGCCGGAGAGCAACAGACCCGAATCGGGCGAGAACGCGAGCGCCGTGACCGCCGACTTGTACGATTCCAACGCGAGCATCGGCTGATCCCGGGACGGTCGAATCCTTCCGCAACGATAAGCTCATTCTATCGCGGCGATCGCGGGGCCGAAGGGGGTGTTCGAGCATGTCGGTGGAAATTCAGTGGAACGATCTCGACCCGGTCACCGGGGAGAAACGCTTCGTGACGGTGGAGCGGTTCGCCGGTCGCTGGTCGTTCAAGGTGCGCGCCCGCCGCCGCGAACTCTGGCGGAAGGTGGAACACCCGACGCGGGCGATGTGGGA
>JANOSQ010000343.1:0-1585 GCA_031415915.1 Fimbriiglobus sp.
GCCGCCGGTGGGAGCGGCAGTGGTTTCGGCAGTGGTCGCCCCGGCGGCGAGGGCACCGAAAAGTAAACGGAACTCCGGGATTCTCGCGGCACGGGGGCTTCGTCCCCCGTGCTTTTTTATTGGGGCCGCCATGCCGCCGCGACTCGTCGATACCCACTGCCATCTGGACGACCCGCGCTTCGAAAGCGACCTCCCGGCCGTTCTGCGCCGCGCGACCGAAGCGGGCGTCGTCCGAGTCATCTGCATCGGAACCGATCTCGCCAGCAGTCGGGCTTCGCTCGGCCTGGCCCGCGGTCACGCGGAACTCGCCGCTGTCGTCGGGATCCACCCGAATCACCTCGCCGAGATGAACCCGTCCGATTGGGACGCACTCGTCGAACTCGCGAGCATGCCGGACGTCGTCGGCATCGGCGAATCGGGCCTCGATCGCCACTGGGACAAAACCCCGTTCGCGCTCCAAGAAGAATACTTCGCCCGGCACCTCGCCCTCGCCCGCGCTGGCTCGAAGCCCATCGTGATCCACAACCGCGAAGCCGACGCCGACACGACCCGGATGCTCCGCGACGAATTCGATCGCCATGGGCCGATCCGCGGGGTGTTGCATTCCTGTGCGGCCGACGCCGCCACCGTGCGGGCTTGCGTGGCGATGGGCCTGCACATCTCCTTCTCCGGCATGGTGACGTACAAGAACGCCGATGCGATTCTGGCGCTCGCGGTGAACGTCCCCGACGACCGACTGCTCGTCGAAACCGACGCCCCCTATCTGTCGCCGGTGCCCGTGCGCGGCAAGCGGAACGAACCGGCGTTCGTCGTCCACACCGCGGCCCGGCTCGCCGATCTCCGCGGCGTCACGGTCGAAGCCCTCGGCGAATTCACGACCCGCAACGCACTCGATTTGTTCCGCTGACAGCGCGTTGCGCCGTACGAGCCGGACGCGTCGGCGACGGTCCGTCGCTCACGTATTCGGCTCGCGTTGCGCAAGCGGATTTTCCGAGCCGCTTGGCTTCGACGCGCGACTTGCGGGATCGCCGACAAATGGCACTTTTTTGCGCAATCCGCGGCTCTCGCAACCGATTACTATTGGGAGTGCAGTTCACGTCATCCGGAGCTCGGCCATGCTGGGTCGCGCCTTGTCAGCTCTTATCGGCCTCTTCCTCGGGACGACGGCCTTGACCGCAGCCCCACCGCCGCCACACGATACCAAGGAACTCGCCGCCACGGTTCGGCAGCTGCTCGTGGCGAATCTGCCCGAGCCGCTCGTGGAGGCGAACTTGGGTTGGGACACCCAGCGCGAAGTGACCCTCGGCCTGAAGTGGGAAAAGGCGGGGCCGGTGCGGTTGAAGCCGATGGTGATGAAGGATGTCAAGAACGACGGCCATTGGCAAAAAGTGCATCTCCACGCCAAGGAGCCGGTGAAAACGCTGACGGTCGCCGTGACCAACCCCCGCGTCCCCGAAGTCGGCAGGACACTCTTCGACGCCCACATCGGGCTCGATTCCAACATCGTTTACGAACAGCAGATCTGGGCCGCTGGGAAACGGATCTACTCCGGCGAGACGCGCGCCCGCTGCCGGGCGGAGCTACA
>JANOSQ010000344.1:0-1940 GCA_031415915.1 Fimbriiglobus sp.
AGTGCCAGCCAGGCGCCGTCGCCGAAGACCGGCTTCGGAATCATCAATCCGCGGTTCGACAGGAAAAAGGAGTCGAACAGATTGATCGCTTGTTTCGGTCCCGGGAGCGGCTGCAACACGGCACCATAGAACACGAAGATCCAAAGTAACAACGGAACGTTACGGAATATCTCGACATAAATCGTGCCAATCCGTGACACGAGCCAGTTCTTCGAAAGCCGCATCACCCCCATGATGAAGCCGATCAAGGTAGCCAGGATGATGCTCAAGACCGACACCAGGATTGTATTCAGGAATCCGACATAAATCGCGGTGCCGTAGCTGGAACTGCTCGAATACGGAACCAATGACTGGATAATGTCGAAGCCGGCCTTCTGAGGCAGAAACTCAAATCCGAATGTCTTGTTGAGGGTTCGCAGATTGGCGACGGTATTGGAGACGATTTCGTAACCGGCATACACGAGCGCCGCCACCAGTAGGCCCTGAAAGGCAATCGACCTGGCGTTCGGATCGTTCCAGATCGAAACTTTCGGACGTTCGCGGTTCGTGTCTTTTGCGGTCATCGCATCTCACGCTGTGGCAAGGCGGAATTGTCGCGTCCCCATCGCCGCTGCCGGTTTTCCTGTCTTTGCACGGCCAAAAGAGGATAAGGGGAATCTGCCAGGCTTGCGGATTCCCCCTATTGATGACCTAGCGGATAGGCGGTGCGTATTGCAGGCCGCCAGCGTTCCACAGGGCATTCTTGCCGCGCGCGATCTTGAGCGGCGTGCTCATGCCGACATTGCGTTCGAAGACTTCGCCGTAGTTGCCAACAGCCTTGACGATCTGGACGACCCAAGTCTCCGGCAGCCCGATGCCAGTGCCAAATCCAGGATCGGACCCATCGGCGTTCTTGACACCGAGGATGCGCTGGACCTCCGGATTGGTGGTGGACTTGGCCATTTCTTCCACATTTGCCTGGGTGATCCCGAATTCCTCGGCGGTGAGCAGCGCGAAATACGTCCACTTCACCACATTGAACCAGGCATCGTCGCCCTGACGCACGAGCGGACCAAGCGGCTCCTTCGAAATGATTTCGGGGAGGACGACATGCTCTTCTGGGTTCTTGAGCTTCAAACGCGTGGCATAAAGGCCAGACTGATCGGTCGTGAAGATGTCACAACGTCCCTCGTCGTAGGCGCCGCTCACTTCATCGTCGTTTTCCATCGCCACAACCTGATACTTCATGTTGTTGGCCTTGAAGAAGTCGGCGAGGTTGAGTTCTGTCGTGGTGCCGGTCTGGGTGCAGACGGTGGCGCCGTCGAGCTTCAAAGCGCTGTCGATACCCAAGGATTTCTTCACCATGAAGCCCTGGCCGTCATAATACATGACGCCCGCGAACTTGAGACCGAGCGAGGTGTCGCGGCTCATCGTCCAGGTGGTGTTGCGCGACAGGAGATCGACTTCGCCCGACTGCAGTGCCGTGAAACGCTCCTTGGCTGAAAGCGGCGTGAACTTCACTTTCTGGGGGTCATTGAAGATGGCTGCGGCGACGGCGCGGCAGTAATCCACGTCCATGCCGGTCCAGTTGTTATTGGCGTCCGGTGTGGCAAACCCGATAAGGCCGGTGGTCACTCCGCACTGAACGAAGCCCTTGGTCTTGACGTCATCGAGCGTGCCGGCGCTGGCGGCAGTGGCAGCGACCGCACTCACCGCGGCGCCCAGTACCCAAGTCATAAGTTTGCTATTCATTGACTAACCTCTTTCTCACTTGTGCAGCGCGCGGCAAGCGTTCATGTCGGTCATCAAGACTTTTTTCGCCCCTGTCCCGCATCAACGCTTCATCGCGCCGCTGTTACGTTGGTTTGCTCCCTGGAGGTGATCTTGTATCGATTGTCACCCCTCCCTCTTAAACAAGCGGGAAAAGCGCATCGGGTCAAGGTAAAAGCTGACGTCGCAGG
>JANOSQ010000345.1:0-3861 GCA_031415915.1 Fimbriiglobus sp.
GTGTCATCCGTGTTCCTCATGATTGCTGAGAACCAACTATGCTCGTCGTCGAGAACCTCCAGAAGAGCTACCGCCGGCACGCCGAGCGCGTGCAGGTGTTGCACGGGCTGAACCTCACCGTGGAATCGGGGGAGTTCCTCAGCATCGTGGGCGCCTCCGGCTCGGGGAAGAGCACGCTGCTCCATTTGATGGGCGCGCTCGACGCACCCGATAACGGCCGGATTCTGCTCGACGGTCAACGCATCGACAATCTCGGCGGTCGGGCGCGCGACCGGCTGCGCAACCGCACCTTCGGCTACGTCTTCCAGTTCTACCACTTGCTACCCGAACTCCACGCGCTCGACAACGTGCTCATGCCGGCCTACATCGAAGCGTCGATCTTCGGCTGGTGGGGCACCCGCAAGGAATGGCGCATGCGCGCGATGGCGATGCTCGACCGCGTCGGATTGAGCCACCGCTGGAAGCACAAGCCGCGCGAATTGTCCGGCGGCGAAATGCAGCGCGCCGCCGTGGCCCGGGCCCTGCTCATGAAGCCGCGGATGCTGCTGGCCGACGAACCGACCGGCAACCTCGACGTGGAAACCGGCGCGTCGATCGTGAACTTGCTAAAGGAATTGAACCTCCAAGAGAAGCTCACCGTCGTGATGGTGACGCACAATTTGGAACTCGCCCGCGGAACCGACCGCATCGTCCGCATGTCTGGCGGCCGCGTCGTGGACGAGGACAAACCGACCATCCTGCATCACCGGTTGCTCAGCGCCGTCGGCTGATGTGAGAATCTCATGCCCAAGCTTCCGTTCGCACTCCTGTTCGCGTTGACCGCCGTCGTCCCTTCGCAAGCCTGCTCCTTTTGCGCGGGCGGGCTGACCGCGCGCGGGACATTGCGCGAGCAAGCGCTGAAGGCCGACGCCATCGTCCTCGGCACGTTGAAGAACGCCAAGATCGGCGAGGACATCCGCACCGGCACGACCGAGTTCCACTTCGACGACGTGGTGAAGGGCGGCGCCGAATTCAAAGCCGCGAAATTGCTCGTGCTGCCGCGCTACATCCCCGCGATCGAGCAACAACTCTTCTTCTTCGGCTCGGTCGATGGCAAGCCCGACATCGTGGCCAGCGTCCCCGGTTCGCCCGCGGTCGCCGCGTACATCCGCGGCGGTGCGAAGTTGAAGGATCAACCTGCCGCGGCGCGACTGGGGTTCTTTTTCAACCACCTCGATTCCGCCGATGCCACTGTCGCGGCCGACGCGTTCACCGAATTCGCCAAAGCGACCGACGCCGAGGTGCTGCTGGCGAAGGCCGAATTGAAGCCGGCTGCGCTGCGGAAGTTCCTGACCGACCGCCAGACGCCGGTCGAACGCCTCGGCGTCTACGCGATGCTACTCGGCCTCTGCGACGATCGCGAGTCCGCTCCGCTGCTGGCCAAAGCGCTGACCGACCCGCTGACCGCGCGCGTGTCGTCGAACCTCGGCGGCTTCCTCGCGGGATACGTCCTGCTCGATGCCAAAGCCGGTTGGAAGCTCGTGAACGACATTCTCCGCGATGGGCAACGCCCGTTCGAATTGCGCCTCTCCGCCATCGGCGCCGTGCGCTACTTCCAAGCCAACCGGGCCGCGGAATCGAAGCCCGAGATTCTGAATTGCTACCGCGAGTTGCTGGCCAACCCCGACTTCGCCGACGTGGCGCTCGACGACCTGCGCCGCTGGGCCTGGTGGGATCTGACCGCGGACGTGCTGAAACAATTCGGCCAACCGACGCACGCGGCGCCGATCATCCGCAACGGGATCATCCGCTACGCGCTGACGTGCAACGACGCCGAGTGCGGCAAGCTCATCGCGGGCTTGAAGCAGAGCGACCCGAAGCTGGTCGCCCGCATCGAGGAGTCGCTGAAGCTGCTGGAAGTGCCGAAGAAGTAGCCTACTTCTTCGTCTTCTTGAACTGCCAGAACTCATCGAAGATCCCGGCCGCGACGACTTCGACCGCCCCGGGGTCGTCCTTGGTCGGTTTGGGTTTCAGCACGGCCCAATCGCCGAGGCGCGGGTAGAGCAGCGCGTTGGTCCCACGGAAGTCGGCGTCCTTAAAGGTATGCCCGGAGTTGAGGACGACGTAGCGTTCGGGGAACTTCGGATTCGGATAGATGAGCGCGGGATAATGGGTTTTGGGGTCGTACGTCACCCCGTTGACGGTGAGTTCGTCCTTCGTCCATGTGATAGGTAGCTTCGGCAGCACCTCGGCGATAGCGGGATTGCTACCGGGGTCGCCGAAGAGGATGGCGTTGCTCGCATCGTCGAGCTTGCCCGTCGGGATTTTGCCCCGGAGGTGTTTGTCCCAGAGTTCGGCGAATTGCTTCTCGACGACGGCGACGTGATCGCCGATCGTCGGATGCCAAGCTCCGCCCTTCGGTCCGATCACGGCGAACTTGCCGAGGAAGGCATCGTCGATGGGGCCTTGGTGGTGGGCCTTCTTCTCGAAAGCGTCGTCGAGCTCTTTTTCACCCGACAGCGTCCATTTCCCATCGACTTTCTTCAGACAACAAAAGTGGTGCTTCGGGTTGGCTTTGATCATTTGCCCGTCGATGGCGACATCGGTGATCGGCGCTTCCCCGAACTGCTTGAGCATGTAGTTCTTCAGGCCGACCCGCCGGATGTTGGTTGTGGTGAGGGTCGCAACCCCCTTGTCGATCTTCGCTGCGAGGACGGATTTCGTGTAATGCTCGTCGAGGCCGTCGATGCTCACCCACTCGGACGGCAGAAAATATCTCGTCGTATACGTGACGAAGCGAACCGATGCCGTCGCCGACTTCGGCTTCGCGAGGATGCTGCGGTATTCCGCGTCGCACATGGCGAGCCACTCGGGGGGTTGCTCATGTTTCAAACCCGGTGCGACGAGATGTTTGAAGATGTGCGGTTCTTTGAAGGACTTCAACGCCATCTCGATATTGTCCGCGGCCGTTTTCTGCGGGTCGTTCTCGCCGGAGTAAGCGACGACGGGCACGTTGCAGACATTTTGGGAGTAGTCGATCGCATCGTAAATATGCAGGCACTTGTCGATGTATTCCGGCAGCGGCTCTTTCAAGTTCTTGACGTAACCGCGCGTCGTCGTGAACCCCGCTCCCGGCCCGACGACCGCGAACAGGTGCGGATGGTGCAGACCGAAGTGCCACGTTCCCGCACCGCCCATCGAGAAACCGCGCAAGACGACCTGCGGAATCTCGTCGGTGCCGTTCTTATACTCGTACCCGATCGTTTCGAGGGCATGGCCGATCACTTCGTGTATGTCTTTCTCACCGGCCCAGCGATACGCGTTGTTGCCGCGGCCGTAGACTTCCACGACGAAATGATCGAGCTTCGGATCGGCCTTGGCCGACTCCTTCGCCGCGAGGAACTTCACTTCCGTAAGAGTGCCGTCGCGGCCGTGCAGAACGATGTCCAACCGGTATTTCTTCTTCGGGTCAAACGCGGCGGGATATTGGATCGAGTACGGTTGAATCGAGTGGTCGATGTCCGAACGATACCCCCGCGAGATCGGTTTCCCGCGGGCGTCGAGCCAGGGCTTCTTCCCGGCTTTGAACTCCCCGGCGCGTCGCAACCCCACCGCCAAAACATCGAGCGTCTGCTTCGCCGATTTCTCGCTGTACCACTCCTTGTGCCGGACGATCCACTCTGCGGCTTTCAAGTAGATCGCCACATCCGGATGGGCGACGCCCGTCGCCTTCAACTCCGCCGTCTTCGCGGCGATCTCCTTCAACGTCGCCTCGTCGGGCGGGTAGGTCTTCGGCTCGGGGAAGTTCGGTTGGGCGATGGCGACGGAGGTGAACAGGCCAAGGGCCAGCAGGGAAAGGCGAAGCATCGACGCGCTCCGGGT
>JANOSQ010000346.1:0-21071 GCA_031415915.1 Fimbriiglobus sp.
CTGAACCAGCGGGTGATTGGGGACGTGGACGTTGGTACTCATAAATCCCCGCTGCCGCGTTTGCTCCACCAGGGGAGGAACAGGCCGCCGTCGATGTGGAGGATCGTCCCCGTGATGTAGTCCGCGCCCGGTTCCAACAAGAAGCGGATGGCACCGGCGATTTCTTCGGAGGTCGCCAACCGGCCCCACGGTAGGCCCGGCGCGGCTTTGGCGATGGCCTCGTCGGTGATGAACTTCCGCTCGCCGGGGGTGTCGGTCCAACCGGGATAGACGCAATTGACGCGGATCTTGTGTTGGAGCAGTTCCGTCGCGGCGGTCTTGGCCATCTGGTCGATCGCGGCCTTGGCCATGTTGTAGGCCATGCAATTCGGGAAGGCGATCTGTCCGTGCGGGCTGCTCACGATGACCACGGCCCCGCCTTCGCCCCGCCGGATCATCTGGTTGCAGGTCGCACGCAAGCAGTAGTAGGCCCCCATCATCGACACGTCGAGCGTGCGGTGGAAGCCTTCCATGTTCGCGGTGTGGAACGGTTCGCGGTCGCTGTACACGGCGCTGGAAACGAATAGGTCGATGCGGCCGAGTTGTTTGACGATATCCGCCGTCATGTCTTCGACGGCGGCTTGGTCGGACACATCGACGGGGTAGAGGAGAGCTTTGCGGCCCGAGGCCCGGATTTGCCGCGCGGTCGCGTCGGCATCGTCGTGGAGGCTGTAGTAGTTGAGGACGATATCGGCGCCGGCTTCGGCGAGGGCCAACGCCGTCGCCCGGCCGATGCCGGACGACGCCCCCGTGATCAATGCGACTTTCCCGGTCAACGAACCCGCCATCGAGAACCTCGCGTTTCGCGGTCAGCGCCGACCCTTGTCCCCCTTGGGTTTGGTCAGGCCGGCCTTTTCCATCAGTGACTTCCCGAAAATGTCGTCTTCCTCGGCGGGCTGTTCGTCGAGGGCGACGCCTTCGGGGAGCGCGTAAATCACTTTATATTTGTGCTTGGCAATGTCGAGTTCGGCGCCGGGTGCCAACGAACGGGACGGCGTTTTCTCCCCGTTCACCTTGATGCCGTTGGTACTGCCCATGTCGCGGACATGCCAAACGCCGTTGCGGAACGTGAGCTCGCAGTGCAAACCCGAGATGTTCTGAAAATCGAGGCAGATGTCGCAGCTGCTGCGACGGCCGATGGTCAGGGTGTCGGTCGCCAGCGGGATCGCGTCGCCGCCGCCCACCGGCACCAGCAATCCGAGGGGTTCGCTCATCGTCGGCATCCTCCTGCTCACTTTATCGAAGCGCCGTCCGTCAATCTGAATGGGGATACGGCGGAAGCGCCCCGACTCTTCCGGGTCAATCGTCTTTTTTCCGGTTGAACCGGATCTTGCAGCCGCGCGGGAGCGTTTCGAGTTCGATCTCTTTCTCGCCGCCGCGGGCCGATTTCAGAGCGTCCGTCAAATGTTGCGTTTGGGCTTCCGCCGGATCGAGCTTGTCGTCGAGGGCACCCATGTAAACGACCTTCCGCTCTTTGTTCAGCAAAAAGAATTCCGGCGTCGTGGTCGCCCCGAATTTCTTCGCGATTTCTTGGCTCGGATCGTACAGGTACTCGAAAGGGAACTTCTTCTTCTCGGCCCGCTTTTTCATCTCCGGCAGCGCGTCCTCTTTGATCGTATTCACGTTGATCGCGACGATGGTCACACCGCTCTTCTCGCCGGCGTGGTTCTTGGCGAAGGCGAGCAGTCGCTCTTCGTAACCGACCGCGATGGGGCAACTGTTGCAGGTGAAGACGACCACCACCAACTCGCTCGCCTTGAGGTCGGCGAGGGCGTGCTTCTTGCCGTCGGTGCCTTCGAGATCCTTCCACTCCGGTGCGGCATCGCCAATGGAGAGGGTTTTGTTGTATTTGCCCGCGTGGGCAAACGGAGCGAGGGTCAGGAGGAGAAGTAGTGGGACGATGCGGGTCCGGGTGGGACCTCCGAGATCGGGGATTTTCGGAGCCGGAAGCTTCAGCCACGTTCGAATACAAAACGTCGCACACGCTTCCGGCTCTGAAAGAAACGCATCACACCCGTTCCGTTTGAAACGCGACGGTGTAATTGCCGTAGTCCATACTGCGGATGCCGTGGCGCTCGCTGCCGTCGAAGACGCGCTCGCTGCCGTCGACGATGGTGACGCGCACCAAGCCGCGCTCGCCGATTCGCAAGCTGCCCGAGTGAACCGCGGCGACCGCCACGCGGGAATCGCCGGTGTACGCGTCCGTCCCCCAGATGTTCCCTTCGTTCGTGCCGACGAGTTCGAAGAGGAAGCTCTTGCCGACATCGGTGGAACTGTAGTCGGACATCGAGCCGGGGTCGCTTTTCACCCCGAACAAGTCGGCGCGCAGGGTGCGCAACCGGGCCCGGATGGCCAACGCTTCGTCGAGCATCCCGGTTTGGGCGTAATTGGCCTGCAGCGATTTCAACCGGGCGAACAGATCGCGCAGCAACGGGGAGAGTTCCCGCGAAGCGTCTCGCTGCACCACCGCTTCCTCGGCGTTCAAGCGCAGGCGGATGACCGCGATCTCCCGCTCGGCGATATCGCGCAAACCGGCCACGGCTTGCTCCGACTTCCGCCGGACTTCGGTCACGGTCGATTCGGCCTCTTCCAGCAAAGCCCGAGCGTCGGCCGGCATCTCGTCGCTGAAGAGCAGATCGTCGTCGAGTTGCATGGCGGTCGGTGTCCTGATCGGGGTCGGGAGTCGGTCGCGTTCGGCGAGCCGGTTCAGCAACTGCGGGAAGCCGAGTAATAGGTTCATCGGTGCGCCGGTATTCCCCGGTGGGAGAGTTGGAGGACGGGCGCATTCTACCCGACCGGGCCTTACCCGGCGCCGTTTTCGCATATCCTAGACCCAGAGAGTTCCGACCGAATCGGGGTTCGCCATGTCGATTGCAGTTCCCGTATCCGCCGCCAGTCCGAAGGCCGTCGTGCTCTTCGATGGCGACTGCGCGTTCTGCCAGCGGAGCGTCCGGATTTTGAAGTCGCTCGACTGGTTCAAACGGCTGACGACCCAAAACGCCCGCGACCAAGAGCGTTGGCCCGCCGCCGCTGAACCGCTCTCGCTGCCGAGGATGCTCGAAGAAATGCACTTGATCACACCGGATCGCCGAAAAACATACGCCGGTTTCAGCGCGTTCCGCTGGATGGTCTGGCGATTGCCGCTCACCGTGCCAATGGCTCCGCTTCTGTACCTGCCGGGCGTTCTCTGGCTGGGCAATCGGGTTTACCGGTGGATCGCGAAGAACCGCTACAGTTTGGTGCCCTGCCACGACGGGGTGTGCCAGATCCCCGCGAAAAAGTGAAGTGCGGTGCAACCGGTGTCTCGCCGGTTTTGCAATCTCCGAACCGGCGAGACGCCGGTTCCACCGTTGAATGGCACATGTTTTCGAGCGGCAGCGTCCGATTGACACTACTGGAAGAATCCGGAGATCGACCGCATGATTCGCCTCGTCAGTTTCTCGGCCGTGCTTTTGTTCGCCGCGGTCGCTTCGGCCCAACGGCCGACGGTGCGTCCGACGCCGCCCTCTTCCGCCCCCCTCCTCGGGCCGTGGGCGAATAAATTCTTTCTCCCCGGCATCGACAAAGACCCGAACCAAGCCTCGCCGCCGGTGATCGTCCACGATTTCGGCACGGTGCCCCACGGGACCCTGTGCACGCAGAAGTTCACCGTCACGAACATCTACGATGTTCCGATCCAAGTCATCGACATCCGCGTGGAGTGCGGCTGTTTGAAGGGCTACCCGCCGAACAAGGTGCTCCAGCCCAACGAGCAGGCCGAATTCGCGGTGACCATGAACGCCGGCGCTTTCAAAGGCCCGAACGCCAAGACGATGTATGTGACCTTCGGGCCGAACTTCGTTTCCACGGCCGTGCTGCGCTTCGCGGCGAATAGCCGGGAAGATGTCTCGCTGACCCCGGGCGAAGTCGATTTCGGCATCGTCTCGCAAGGGTCGAAGGCGAGCAAGACCGTCAGCCTCAAGTACAACGGCCGGCAGCGCGACTGGAAGCTGTCCGGGGTCGCCGCGGCGAACGCGGCGTTCGATGCGGAGGTGAAGGAAGCCTCCCGCGGGGCGCTCTTGGGGGTCGAGTACTACGTGACCGTCACGCTGAAGTCGGACGCCCCCGCGGGGAGTGTCAACGAAGTGATCGCCATCAAGACCAACGACCCGGCGGTGCCGGTGGTGAATGTGAATGTCCGCGCGGCCGTGTTGGCCCCGGTGCGGGTGGCCCCGGACAAACTCGAATTCAAAGACGTGAAAGTCGGCGAAGCGGCGACGTTCAAAGTGATCGTCCGCGCCACCGGCCAAGCTTGCATACTTACCGCTGCGCCCGAGGACGCGGACGGCTTCAGCATCGAGACTTCGGTTTTGAGCGCCCAGACACAAGTCGTCACCGTGAAGTTCGAGCCGAAAAAAGCGGGGGCATTCAAGAAAGAACTGAAGCTCCAAACGAACCTGCCGGGCAATCCGAGTGCCACTATTGTGGTCGAGGGGAGCGCCAAGTAGGGTGCCCTTGTCGCGCTGCGGATGCCGGGTAAGATGCTGGAATACGGTGGTTGTAGCTCAGTTGGTTAGAGCGCCGGACTGTGACTCTGGAGGTCGCGGGTTCAAGTCCCGTCAGCCACCCTCGCTTCTGCTTTCGTTCACGACAACACGCGCCGCACGGCGGCTTCGTCCACACCTTCGACCAATCCCACATCCCCCAGCGCCGACGGCAGCACGAACCGGAGTCGCCCGGCGAGGGACTTCTTGTCCCGCCGCATGGCGTCGATCATCCCGTCCTCGTCCCACTCCGGCAGCGGTCGGGTGGGCAAGCCGAAGGCTTCGAGCAGCTTCGACTGCCGGGCGGTGAACTCCGGCGGCACGCGGCCCAAATTCTGCGCGAGCCGCGCGGCGCAAGCCATGCCCGCCGATACCGCTTCGCCGTGCAACCACGTCCCGTACCCGGCGGCGATCTCGAAGGCGTGGGCGAAAGTGTGCCCGTAGTTCAGCTTGGCGCGCACACCGGTTTCTTCGCGTTCATCTTGCTCCACGACTTGGGACTTGAGGGCGCACGACCGCGCCACGATCTGTTCGAGTGCCGCCGGCTCGCGGGCCATGATCGATTCGGTCGAACGCTCCAAATATTCGAAGAACTCGGCGTCGAGGATCACGCCGTACTTCACCACTTCGGCCAAGCCGCTGCGGAACTCGCGCTCGGGGAGCGTTTTCAAATAGTCGAGATCGATGGCGACGCCGGTCGGTTGATGGAATGCGCCGATCAGGTTCTTGCCGCGCTCGTGGTTGATGCCGACCTTGCCGCCGACGCTGGAATCGACCATCGCCAGCAGCGTCGTCGGCACCATGAACAGCGGCAGGCCGCGGTTGTAGGTCGCCGCGGCGAAGCCGGCGAGGTCGCCGATCACCCCACCGCCGAGGGCCACGACGAGCGTGCGCCGGTCGGCGTTCTGCTCTGCGAGTTCGTCGTAGAGTTCGTTGACCCACGCCAGCGATTTGGTTTCTTCACCGGGCTGCAGAATCACCGTGGACGTGCGGAACCCGGCGGCCTTCAGTGATTCCGCGAGGGGCAGCGCGTGCGGATCGACGTTCTCATCGGTGACGATCATCGCGAGTTCGGACTTCGGCGCCACCGCGCGGGCGAATGCGCCGATACCCCCGGCGATCCCCGAGCCGATGCGGATGGGGTAGCTTCGTGGGCCGAGTTCGACGGTGAGGTTGGTCATGGGTTTTTCCTATCGTAGGTCACGCTCTGCGTGACACGGTGCGGAGTTTGCCTCGGGGAAGTTCGCAGGCGGCGTCACGCAGAGCGTGACCTACAATTGACAAAGACGGCTACTCAAGATCGCGCACGGCGGAGCGAATGGCGATCGCCCAGGCACGTAGCATCTGCCGCCCTTCGGGCGAATCGAGCCGATGACCCAATCCGCCGATACTCAATCGAACTGTACACCTGCGCATTTCTTCGAGGAATTCATCCGGATAGTGGGTGTCGACAAAGCTCGACCATTCCATCTCATGTGCAGTACCCGATGCGAGACGATCGAGGAAACTAGCGAACTGCGTCCGGTAGTCGCCTCGCTGGATAAGGATTGGTAGTTCAGCCATTGCAGCTTCTCTTAAAATGCCGAACTATCTCACTCATCCTTCCACTGCATCCGCCGAATCCCAGTCGCCAACCCAGTCGCTTCATCCACATCGACAATCGCTCCGGACAAGCGCACATCGCCGGTGGCTACATCAAACGAACTCGGCACGAACGTGATTGCCGTGCTGAGCACGCGGTCGATGCGTCTCCCCAAGATGCTGTCGTACGGCCCGCACATGCCGACGTCGCACTGGAAGGCGGTGCCGTCGAGAATTTGTTCATCCGCCGTCGGCACGTGGGTATGCGTGCCCAGCACGGCCGTGACCCGTCCTTTGAGATGGTGGGCCATCAAGTACTTATCCGCGGTCGCTTCGGCGTGGATATCGACGAGCACGACCCGCGGCCCGTCTGGCAGCGACTTCAACACCCGATCCACGGCGGCGAACGGGCAATCGACCGGTCGCATAAAGGTGCGACCCAGCAGCGAGATCACCACGACTGACACGCCGTTGACACTCAGCTGAATGCGATCCCGCCCCGGTGCATCCGCGGGAAAGTTGGCCGGTTTGCAGAGCGGTTCGCGGGGGTCGGCCATGGCGTCCGCGATTTCCTGCTTCTTGTAGATGTGGTCGCCGAGGGTGATGGCGTCGATCCCGCCGGCGCGGAGTTGCCGGTAATCCTTGGGGCTGAGGCCCGAGCCGTTGGTGGCGTTCTCCGCGTTGGCGACAACGAGATCGAGTCGTTCGCCCGTGCGAATCCCCGGCAGCAATTTCTTGACGGCGGCAACGCCGGGGGCGCCGACGATGTCTCCGAGGAACAGAATCCGCACGCGGCACCCGGTGAACGATGGATCGCAACCGTTGTTTTACGAAAGGCCGCGGCGTACACCACACGCCATGTCCGAAGTTCGGTTGCACCTGCCAGACGGCTCGGTGGCCCACGCGGTCCCCCAGGATCCGCTGGCGATCTTCCCCGGTTCGTTCGACCCGCTTCACAACGGGCACCGGGCACTCGCCGCCGTGGTCGCACGGAAGTTCGGCCGGCCCGTGCATTTCGAATTGAGCCGGACGAACGTCGAGAAGTCCGAATTGCCCGACGACGTGGTGAAGTCCCGAGTCGAGCAGTTCCGCGGCTACGCCCCGCTTTGGGTGACACAAGCGACGATCTTCGAAGCGAAGTCGGCCCTCTTCCCCGGCGCGCTCTTCGTCGTCGGCTTCGACACCGCGATTCGTCTGCTCGACTCGAAGTATTACGCCGACGACGCCCATCGCGATGCGAGCTTGCAAGCCATTCGGGAACGGGGCTGCCGGTTCGTGGTCGGTGGCCGCATCGATTCGTCGAGCGTATTCCGAACGTGGGAGAACCCCGGCGAACTATTCGAAGTACTGACGGAAGAGGACTTCCGAGTCGACCTCAGCTCCACGGAATTGCGGGCGAAACTCTGCTAATACTCCTGCACGAGCAGTTCCCCGGTCGCGGTGAACCACCCCTTCCCATCGATCTGATAGACCCCGTCCGACGCGGTCGCCAACGATTGCACCAAGAACTCGCAGATCGCATCCAGTTTCGTTTCGTCGCCGTGGTCGAACGGTTTGCGGAGGGTCACCATTTGTTGCGTCTGGATGACGCGCTCCATGAGCGCGGGGGCATTCGGGCTGTAGGTCATCGTCTCCAACTCGGCGGCGAAGGCGTTCAAATCGGCCCGCAGGTCGTCCGGCTTCGTCAGGTAACGCGCCAGCAAGATCGGCGAGCCGCTCGGGAAGTGCAGTTCGCCCGACGTCCAACCGAGGTCATCCCCTTTGAAGTGCGGGACGCACGGGTACGGCAACCCCTCCGCGAGTTGGGCCGGTGTCAACCCGCTGTCACTGCGACCGAATACGCGCTGCCACATCGGAGGAACTCCCGTCTCACATCTGGTGTCTATCGTCTGTTTTCATGGAAACAGTCGGCGGAAGATAGATGGGAGACCCGAGAAATGACTCAGTTTCCGCCGCGGACGACAATCCGACGCTCGCCGGTGCGGAACGCTTCGGCGGTGAGGCCGCTGCGATGGCTGCGGAATGTGATCGCCCCGTGCATCTCCGTGTGCCACACGACCGCGTTCGGGGAATCGGCATCGCGAAGGAAATTGCCGTAGAAGTCGCCCCGGCTGACCGCGATGAACTTGGGATCGGCCCACTTGTTCCACTCGGGTGGGAAGGCGGCCCGGCTGCCGTGGTGCGGCGCTTGCAGCACATCGACCGGCCGACCCGGTCTCGCGAGGAGCTGAGCGGCGCCCGCTTTCTCGATGTCGCCCGTCAGGAGGAACGTGTGCCCTTCATGGCGAATCCGCAGGACGAGGCTCCGCTCGTTCTCGATCCCGGGCGGTCCGCTGTGCGGCGGATGCAGGACCTCGAACACCACATCGCCCGCCGTGAACTCCTGCCCGACCGAGACGATCCGCGTATCGACGTTCCTCGCCTTCAGCATCAGCAGCGTCTCGGCGACTTGCGGCGTCGGTTTCTCCGCGAAGCTCGTGGTGAACGTGACCCGGCCGACGGGGAAGCGACGCGTCAATTCGACCAACCCGTTGAAATGATCGGCGTCGGCGTGGGAGACGAAAACTTCGTCCACCCGGCGAATGCCGCGCGACCATAAGTACGGGGCGACGACGCGCCGCACCACATCCGGCCCGCCGGTGGTGCCGACGTCGTACAGCAGGCAGCGGCCGTCGGGTGTTTCGAGCACCACGCACCCGCCGTGGCCGACCGCGAGGAACGTCATCCGAAGTTCGTCCGAGGGCCGATCCGCGGTCGGGATTGCAAAGCCGAGGATGATCCAAGCCAGTCCGCCGGCGAGGAGCCAACGGCCGCGCGGGAAGCCGATCAATAACGCGGCGACGGCGAACCCGTAGAAGCCGAGCAGCCACCACGTCGGTAAACCCGGGAGGTAAGCCACTCCGCCGGGGAGAGTGTCCGCGGCGTGGACGATTCCGTTTCCGGCGGCCAGTGACAGTTGGGTGACAGCGGCCAGCGCATCGGCGATGCCGGGGATCGGCGCCAGCAGAAGCAACAGGAATCCCGCCACGAGCGCCACCGACGTGAGCAGCACGAGAATCGGACCGACCAACAATCCGACTGGCGAGACGACGTTCTGCTGGGCGATGAGCAAAGGTGTGTTCACGAGGAAGAGCACGAAGTTGACGAAGTACGCGGCGAGCACGGCGCGCAGGATTCCCCGGCCGATTCGCGACCCCGCCGGTCGGGTGCTGTCGATGAGTTGTTCCAAGGGGCTGAGCGGCGTCGGGCGGATCCAGCGGGCGACGCCGTAGATGAGAGCAAACACCGAGAGGAACGACAATTGACAGCCGAGGTCGAAAGCGTCGGTCGGGTTGTTCCCGAGGATCACGAGCCATGCGAGCGCCAAAGAATTGGCCGTGTGAACCCGGCGCCGCAGGATGATCGCCCCGCACACGAGGACGACCATCACGGCGGCGCGAACCGCCGAAGGCCGGAACCCCGTGAGCAATGCGTACGCGACGATGAGGATGGCGACGGCCCACGCGGCCCGGCGGCGGGGCATCCCGACGGCGCCGAGAGCCACCCAGACGAACGCGGCGAGCAAGACGAGGTGCTGGCCGGAAATGGCCAGCACATGGACGACGCCGGTGCGGACGAACGCGTCCCACTCGGCGCGGTCGAGGGCGCTGCCGTCGCCGAGCAGCAGGGCGCGGGCGATGTTCGCTTCGTTCGCCGGGAGGGTTTCGTTCAACGTGTGGGTTCCTCGGCGGCGCGTCGCTGCCAACCCCCGGGTGTAGCCCCAGGGCGCCGAGTCCCAGCGCGTGATGGCGGAACCATCGCCGCTCACCCGGAGTTCGCCCCGCAGCCGTTGATTGCGGTGGGCGTCGTTCGCGTCCCGCTCACCGGGATTGCCCGGCGCTCGTGGTCGGCGCCACTGGCCCACCAGTTGGACGGTGTCGCCCGCTTGCAAGCCACTCATCGGGGCCGTCGGTTCGGCGGTCGTCGGATGTTCGACCCAGAGGCGGATGCGGCCGGAAGCCGGGATCCACCGCCCGTCGGCGCTTTCGAGTTCCGTGACGGCGAGGACGCTGACATCGAGGTCGTGCCGGCGCTCGGGCACGAGGGGGTCGGCGATATTGCGATGCCGGGTGATCGGGTCTTCGAGCAGGGTACCCCGGACGCTGGCGAATCGCTTCTCGGTATCGATGTGCCGGCCGATGTCGTCCGCCGGGAATTCGTGGAGGTGGGCGTGGTGATGGGCGATGCCCAAGCCGGCGAAAGCGAGCCAGAGCAGCGCGACGGCATGCGGATGACGGACGAATTTCCAAGCGAGCGCGGCTGCGAAGGCGATGCTCAATCCGATGGTCACGGAGCCGGAGGCATACCGATCGAACAGGATGCCCGCGGTCGCGCCGAGGGCGATGGGGACGAGCGGTGCGGAGGCGAATTCCCGCCACGGGGGCGGGCTGGCGGGTTGCGGCAGCACTTCGGCGGTCGCCATCGCTGCGCCCCTTCCACGTTCGCCGGTGATCCGAACAATAGCATTACAGAATACCGCGGTTCCATTCACCCGTTGCCCGATCTTCCAAGGCCCTAAGCATGTCGCTGCGCAAGCTCGTCGTCCGGGCCATACTCGGTGCCCGATTGCCGTACAGCCAAGGCCATTTGCGCATTCCCGGGTTGCGGAAGCCGGTGACGATCCGCCGCGACAAATGGGGAATCCCCAGCATCGAAGCGGAGACCGAGCACGACGCCCACTTCGCGAGCGGGTTCGTGCAAGGGCAGGATCGCTGCTTCCAACTCGAGACGCTCTTGCGCTTCGGCCGGGGCACGTTGGCCGAACTCGTCGGCCCCGGCGGGTTGACTGCGGATCGCATGAGTCGGCGCATCGGGTTCGCCCGCAGTGCCGCCGAGCAGTTGAAGGTGATCGACGCCGACGTCCTCGCCATCGTGGAGGCTTTCGTCGCCGGGGTGAACGCGGGCCATACGCTCGGCGTCCCCGCGAAGCCTCACGAATTTGCGATCCTCGGGGGCACCCCGACCGCGTGGATGCCCGCGGACGTGTTGGCGACGCTCAAACTCATCAGCTTCAGCTTGCCCGGCAATTGGGACGTGGAACTCGCCCGCTTGCGGATGCTGCACGCCGACGGACGCGCCGCGGTCGAAGCGCTCGATCCATCGTGGAACGACGTTTCGGAGGGCCTGGGACGCTCGGTCGCGCTCGATGCGTTAGCCCGCGATCTGGCGGCGTTTCAAGAGTGGGTGCCGACGGGTGGCGGGTCGAACAACTGGCTCATCGCCGGGTCGCGCACGGCGTCCGGGAAGCCGATCCTCGCCAACGACCCCCACCTCCGGCCGGACATCCCACCGCCGTGGTATCTGTTGCAAGTGCGAACTCCGGAACGGGCGTTCGCCGGAGCCGCGTTGGCGGGAACGCCGGCCGTGGCCATCGGGCACAACGGCTTCTGCGCTTGGGGCGTGACCGCCGGGCTGACCGACAACACCGACTTGTTCATCGAGACGCTCGATTCCACCGGCACCCAAGTCCGCAACTCCGATGGCACCTTCACCGCTTGTCCGGTGGTGCGAGAAGTCATCCGCGTGAAGGGGAAGCCCGATCACATCGAAGAAGTCATGATCACGCCGCGCGGCCCCGTGATTTCGCCGTTGATCCCCGAAGTGCGCGAGGTGCTGTCACTGCGCGCCATCTGGCTCGATGCGTTGCCGTTGCGCGGGCTGCTCGACGCGCCGTCGGCCACCAGCTTCGAGAGCTTCCGCCAATCCTTCGCCAAGTGGCCCTGCCTGCCGTTGAACATGCTCTACGCCGATGTCCACGGGGAAACCGGCTATCAGCAGGTCGGCCAAGTGCCGGTTCGCAAGGTGGGTCGGGGGATGATCCCGACGCGGGGCGATGGCCCGGATGCGGGCTGGGAAGCCGAGCATCTGCCCTTCGAGAAAATGCCGTTCGTCCGCAATCCGCAGTGCGGGTACTACGGCACCGCCAACGACGATCCGCACATCCGCCCCGAAGCGCCGACCGACTCGTTCCTCGGGGCCGACTTCATCGACCCGTACCGCGCGAACACCATCCGGGACGAGTTGGCCCGCCGGGCGGACGGCTGGGACGTGGCCGCGTGCTCGGCCCTGCAACTGAGCGTGCGGTCGATGGTCTGGGAGGAAATCCGCGAGATCGTGTTGAACGTTCCGGCGCCGGGCGAGGCGCTCGATTTGTTGAAGGCGTGGGATGGGAACGTCGATGCGAACTCCCCCGCGGCGGCGGTGTTCGAACTCTTCTTGGCCGAACTCTGCATCCGCGTGGCCAAGGCCAAGGCGCCGCGGAGTTGGGAACTCGCCCTCGGCGGCGTCGGCTCGGGCATCCTCGCCCACAGCCTCTTCGGGGATCGCCGCACCGCCCATTTGGTGAAGCTGCTCCGCACCCAACCGGCCGGCTGGTTCACCCGGTCCTGGCCCGACGAAATGGCCGATGTCCTCGCCGGCATCATCCCGTTCCTCAAGGCATTCGGCCCCGGTCCGGCGTGGTGGCAATGGGGCGATCTCCGCGCCCTGCACGGCAAGCACCCCGTCCTCGGCAAGCATTGGTTCCTCGGCCCGGTGTTCAACGCCCCGAGCATCCCCTGCGGCGGCGATTGCAACACCATCAGCCAAGCGGGCGTGCTGCCGCTCAAGCCGTTGGAACCGACCGGCAACATGGCGAACCTGCGGATCGTCTTCGATTGCGCGGACTTCAGCAACACCCGCGTCGTCCTCTGCGGCGGGCAATCGGGCAACCCGTTTTCCCCGCACCACCTCGACCTCTTCCGCAAGTGGGCGGACGGCGCCAGCGTCCCGTTCCTCTGGACGTCGCAAGAGATTTTGAAAGGGGCCAAGGCGACGCTGCGGTTGGAGGTGGGGTGAGTCCCCACGGAAATGATTCCAGCGCAGAGTGCCCCACCCCTCCGTGGAATCATTTCGGACTTTTGGTAGAACCGATGTGCGGCAAGGACTTACGTCCGATTTCGACCGAGCGACAGGGCTGTTCCCACGGACTCGCGGAGCGACTACAATAGCGGTGTCGACGCATCCTCCGGAATCGCACTTTGAACCCCATTCTCATCCTCCTGCCCATCCTCGTGGCCGCCGATTGGCCCGGTTCGCTGGGGCCGACGCGCGATGGCCAGAGCACCGAAACCCAATTGAAGTGGGACTGGCCCAAGGACGGCCCGCCGGGGGCTTGGAAGATCCCGGTCGGCACCGGCTTCGCGGGGGTCGCCGTCGCCGATGGCAAGGTGTTCCTCTTCCACCGCGTGGAGAACGACGAAATCCTGACGGCGCTCGACCCGGCCACCGGGAAGGAACTCTGGAAGTTCGCCTACCGCACGAAGTACCGCGACGACTTCCAATTCGACAACGGCCCCCGCTGCGTGCCGTTGATCGCGAAGGGGGTCGCCTACCTCTACGGGGCCGACGGCGACTTGCACGCCGTGGATACCAAGGCCGGTAAGAAGCTTTGGGGCAAGAACCTCATGGCCGAATATAAGCCGAAGAAAGGCTACTTCGGCGTCGCGGCCGGGCCGGTGCTGATCGACGGTAAGCTGCTCGTCAACGTCGGGGCGAAGGGCGCCGGAATCGTGGCGTTCGACGCCGAGACGGGCAAAGAATTGTGGAAGGTCTCCGACGACGGCCCGAGTTACAGCACCGGCACCACCATGGAGTTGAACGGCAAGCCGCACGCGGTCCTATTCACCCGCGCGGGATTGCTCGTGGTGAATCCCGCCGATGGCAAAATCGCGTGCCGCCACCCCTGGCGTGCCCGCATCGATGCCTCGGTGAACGCGGCGACCCCGCTGATCCGCGGCGAGGAAATCTTCCTCACGTCGTCCTACAACACCGGGGCGATCTTGCTGAAACCGAAGGGTGCCGAAGTCGAGGAAATTTGGTCGTCCGACAAAGCCATCTCGGCCCAGTACAACACGCCGGTCCGCGTCGGCGAGTTCCTTTACGGCATCGACGGTCGGCAGGAAGGCAAGAGCGCCCGCTTGCGCTGCGCGGACTGGAAAACCGGCGAGGTGAAGTGGTCCCAAGAGAAGTTCGGCCTCGCCGGCTTGATCGCCGTCGACGGCGGATTGCTCGCGGTGAACGAAGACGGCGAGGCGATCCGGTTCGATGCGTCCGAGAAGAAGTACGCCGAACGGGGACGGGCCCCGCTGTTGACCGGCGTCGTCCGCGCGGCCCCGGCCCTGAGCGACGGCCGGTTGTACGTCCGCAACGAAAAGGAATTGGTCTGCGTGAAGCTGAAGTGATCCGGTGTGCGGTCTCACCATTCCTGCCCCGTATCATTCTGGTATGGAAATCGTCGAACTGCGCGACGCCGCCGCGGCTCGCGAATATCTCTTGCAAGGGCTCTGGTTTCAGCGCGTCTTGAAGCCCGCCGTCGCCACGGTGAAGCCCGCCCTCGAATGGGCGCTCGAAGTGGCGTCGTCGGGGCAACCGCTGCTGCCGGTGGGGTTTCTCGCCGATTTGGGGTCGATCGCCTTCGGGACTGAAAGCGGCAAACAGGCCAAAGAATCGAACCCGATTCCGGGCTGGCCGGGTGCGTCCGCGCGGATGTACGAAGACTTCTTGCTCGGGAAGTTCTACGCCGACTGGAGTTTCGAACGGGCGACCGAGGCTCTGCGGCGGTACGAGGGGCACGATCGGGCCAAGGGCTTGGGGTACGTCGTCAAGCAGTTCCGCGAACGGGCCAAACTGGGCGGGGTCGAGTTGTCGCCGGGGATCATCCGCGGATTGCTGGGCCGTTCGGCCGAGGACAACCTGCGCGAAGGGTACGAACTCTTGGAACGCGGCGGCCCATCCGCGATTTTGGTGAAGCAGTACGACGACTTGACGCGGGCCGCCCGACGGGTCGGCGACATCCTAGGCGGCGAGGACGTGATCGCCCTCGAGCAGCGCACGGCCCTCGCGGATATGGGGGCCTACGTCGCCCACCGGCAGATTCTGCAGACTGCGGCGCTGTTCGAATCGCGGTTGCCGAGCCGGCCCGTGCAGCCTTGGGCGGGGCGGAAAGAGGTGCCGACGCACGTCCTCGACGAGGACGAGTACCCCGTGGGTGGGTACTCGTCGATTTCGAACCGCGGTTCCGTCGAGAGCTTGCTGCATTCGCAACTCGCGTTCATGGAAACGGACGAGCGGCCCGACTTGTTCGACGTGAAGTTCGTCCGCGACGAACTCTTCTATTACGCCCGGGACGAGAACCAATTCTTGCGCCGCCGGCGGGTGTTTGTCTTCGTGTTGAACCCGTCGCTGGCCGGTGCCCGGTTCAAGGATGAAACGCTGCCGTGCCAGCGGATTGTGATGGTGCAGGCGCTGGTGCTGACGCTGGTCCGACGGCTGTCGGACTGGCTCGGCCAAGACGCCCTGAGGTTCGTGTTGCTCTTCCCAAAGGGGCCGGACACATGGCCGCTGTCGGACGAAGCGGAGTTGATGGGAACTCTACTCGGGGAACAGCGTGGGCGGGGATTGGCCACGATCGCTTATCCGACGGATTCGGCGCATCCCGAGTTCGGCGGGAGTTTGGAAAGCCCCGCGGCGGTCGCCGAGTTGTGCGTCCGGTTGTCCCGCACGAGCCAAGTGCACGTCTTGGAAATCGGCGAGACCACAGCGCTGCCGGAGTTGGAAGGCCCGGTGCTGCACGCGTTGGTGGTGAATGCTGCCAAGCCCGAATTGCGCGACGGCGACGGAACCCGGCACGACTGGCCCGCGGACGAACCCCTCGAAGAATGGGTGGAAGCGCTGGTGAGGGTTCTGCAGTTGTGGGTTTAAGGTTTCAACAGCACTCGGAAGCCGGCTTGCTCGAAATGTTCGTCCGCGGTCAAAGCGTCGGTGAGTTCCAGTTCGGTCATCACTTCGAAGGAGATGCAATCGGTGAGCGACCAGGTCTTATCCGGCCGGGCGGCGAAGAGGACGAGACCTCGGGCGTAGAGGTCGGCTCTGGCGGGGATGATCGTGACATTCGGATTGGCTCGGAGAGCCGCGTCTAAGTTGGAGAAGCGATAGCGATCCCCTGGACGAAGGAAAAATGTGGCGGTTTCGACGAGGATGAACTCGGTTGTGACAATTTCCTCTATCATTTGTTCGAATTCGGAAGCGAGCGCATGGAGCGCGTCGCGACGGTTGTTCAACGCTGCGAAGTAGACGGTGTCAGCAAAAGCCCCAGTCAACTCTGCTCCTCCGACGAGTCGGGGAGCCCGTGACGGATGTAATAGTCGTGGTTCGTGGATGCATCTTCGGGCAATCCGTCCAAACAGCCGATGAACGGGGCCAATGCTTCGGCCAGCGTCGGGCCGAGCCGGCGCAAGGAGGGATCGTCGCGCTCGCGGGTCAAACGCGCTTTGATCGCTTGGAGCGAAGCGATCGGTTTGCGTCCCGGGGTTGCGCCCGGCGGTAAGATCGCGGGAGGCGGGGGCGATTCCGCGATGGGTTCCACGCGAACCCGCGTGCCGTCCGGCAAGTCGGTCGCCTCGTCGAACACCACCGCGCCGTTGTGGATCGAACCTTCGAGTTGCACGGTCGATTCTCCGGTGAGGAGAGCATTGTATCCGACGGCGGCGGGTTCCAGTAGTCCGCCACTGAACCGCCGCCGGGCCGTCGGCGTATTGACTGCAATCCACCGAATCGCCATCGACCGGGATCGTCTATGTTTTCGTCCAATGTGCAAGCGGGTGGGATGATCCTGGCCGTGCTGCAAGTGATCGCCGCGCTGCCGTGGTTGTACGCGCTCGATCCGGTCGGGTTTCGCAAGACCCTGCGCGATCCCAAATCGCTCGGGTACTTCGCCCTCGCGGTCGTGGCGCTGGGCGAAGCGATGGCGTTCGTCATGGGCCTGCGGGGCGATTCCGCCCGCCTCGGACTCTACGGCCGCAGCTACGGGCTGATCTTGCACCTCCAGTTGCTCATCGACCTGTTCATCTACGCCCCGTACTTCCTGACGCTCGCCTTCCCCAAAGCCGGAGCCGTGGCATTGGCCGCGTACCGCGAGGGCTGGCGGCAGCCCCTGTTTTGGTTGATCCTAGCCTTCGGAAAGTCCGCCATCTGGATGGCCGTCGTGCTGCCGTACTTCACCTTCGGCGACGATTTCAAGATGTTCAAGCAAATCGGCTTCGACATCGTGATGCTCTGCGGCCTGCTGTTCGGCACTCTGGCGGCGAGCATCTCCATCGCGGAAGAAATCGAGGGGCGCACGGCCATCACCGTGATGAGCAAGCCGATCAGCCGGCGCTCGTTCCTCATCGGCAAGTTCCTCGGCATCCTCATGGCCTGCGGGGCACTCTGCCTGCTGCTTTCCCTCAGCTTGAATTCGGCCCTGTTCGTCCAGCCGACGTTCGACCCGATCAACGAGGATCGGGCCTACGATCCGATGCCCGAGCAAGCGAAGGCGAGTTTCCTCCCGATCGTCGCCAATTTCCTCCCGTCGGGGCCGACGCAAGTGTTCGGCGAAGGTGCGGCGAAGTGGCTGGCCGAGTCGTTCGCCCACCTGTTCGGCATCGGCTTGGTCTTCGGGCAAGTCATGATCTTGGTCGGCATCGCCACGGCGTTGGCCACGCGGTTACCGTTCGTGGTCAACCTCGTCGTGGTGCTCTGCGTTTACTTCTTCGGGCACCTCGCGCCCGTCGTGGTGCGCGTCACGGAGAACTCGGCGAACTCGCAGCAGACGTCGTCGAAGCTCATCCGCTTCTTGGCCCAAACCTTCGACACGCTGCTGCCCGCGTTGGAGTTTTTCAAAATGGGCCCGGCCATCGTGCGGGACACCCCGCTCAACCTCTGGTCGTTCGCCGGATATGTCGGCACCGTCGGCGGTTATTCGGTGCTCTACACGACCATCGCGCTGTTGATCGGCCTTTTGCTGTTCGAAGACCGCGACTTGGCCTGATTTTGACGCCTTTGCGACCCCGGCTTTCCCCGCCGGAGTCGATTCCCGTGCGACAGCCCCCGCGAAGGGTGATAGCCTAAAGGTGGAAGCTTGGGCCCGATCGCGGCCCATTCCGGCTCAAATCGGCGGGGATCCCCGTGAGTACGTCGTCCTTCGGGCTGGCCAAAGAATACCTGAACGCCCGCCCCCTCTCCAAATGGGGGGCGATCCTCGCGTCGGTCGCCGCCACCGCCGCGCTCCTCCTGTTGATCCCGCTCATCTACCTCTTCGTCGATTTGCTCGTGTACCAAGGCCGGGCCGGGCCGGATGCCGATCTCGCCGCGGCGCGGGAGCGGTACGAGTCGCACTGGCGCGAGATCACACCCGACGAATTTTCCGGGCTGCAAGCCACCGCCGCGCGCAACCAAGGCCGCTGGCACGGCGACCTGTTCGCCCGGGTCGCGTGGGCGGCCCCGTTCACCGCGCACCGCGAACGCTATCTCCTGGGCCTTTTTCTCGCGGCGTTCTTCCTCGTCAGCCTCCGCGGCTTGTTCATGAACCTCTCGGCCCATTGGGCCTGTGTCGCTTCGGTCGATGCCGTCGGCCGGTTGCGGCGCACCATCTACGCCCACAGTTACCGCCTCGGGGTGGTCGCCATCCGGCCCGATGCCCAATCGGAAGCCGGGGACTTGCTTTCCCGTCGCGTGGAGCAGATCCTCGATGGATTCATGGCCGCGTTGACCGCTCAGATCCGGTCGCCGATCTTGGCCGTCGCTTCGCTCGCGGTCGTGCTGGTGGTGAATCTTTGGGTCGGGCTGGCCGGCCTATTCTTGATCGCCGCCACCTGGATGATCGCCGGTCAAGCGGCCGCGTACTTCCGCCGCGATGCCCGCATGGCGAACCGCAAAACCGAATCCCGATTGGCCGTGCTGCGTGAGAATCTCAGCCTGATGCAACTGGTGAAGAGCTACCTCACCGAGCGATTCAGCCAAGCCCGGGTCGAACGGCAAATCACCGATCTGTCGAAAGCGACCCGCCGCCGGCTCCGCGGGGATACGATCTCGCGGCCGACGCTCTACACCGTGGCCGCGCTGGCCGGGGTGATCGTCGTCTACGTCGCGGCCCGCGCCGTGCTCGGCGGGGATCTTTCCGTCGCCGGATTGTTCGTCCAAGCGTGCGCCCTCCTCGCGCTGGTGTTCGCCGTGAACCGCACGGTGTCCGCGCGGGTTCGCATCCACCGCGCCAAGGAAGCCTCGGCGGACGTCTTCGAGTACCTCGACCGCCGCGGCGATACCACGCAAGCCGTGGACGCCGAGTTCCTCCAGCCGATGCAGAAGAAGCTCGACCTCGTTTCCCTCAGCTACCGGGAGCCGGGCACGGGGCGGATGGTGCTGGAAAACCTGTCGTTCTCGATTCCGATGGGCAGCCGGGCGGCGATCATCTGCCCCGATGCGGACGAAGCGTTGACGCTGGCGTACTTGCTCACGCGGTTCCTCGAACCGACCGCGGGCGAAATCCGCATCGACGGCAAGAACCTGCGCTGGGTCACCTACGACTCCCTGCGGACGCAGGTTGTCATGGTGCTCGCCGACCGCACGACTTTCAGCGATACGGTCGCCAACAACATCGGCTGCGGCGATCCCGGCTTCACGCGGCCGCAGATCATCGAAGCGGCGAAGACGACGCACGCCCACCAGTTCATCCAGCGGTTGCCCTACGGGTACGAAACGCCGCTCGGGGACAACGGCCACGACCTCCGCCCCGGCGAGCGATTCCGCATCGCACTCGCCCGGGCCATCCTCCGCGATCCGTCGATCTTGGTGATCGAGGAACCGGCCGAGCCGTTCGACCCCGACAGCACCACCCTGATCGACGACGCCATGACCCGGATGCGGCCGGGCCGCACGCTCATCTTTTTGGCGAAGCGCTCGACGACGATCAAAGCCGCCGACAGCGTCTTCGTCGTGCAGCACGGCCAACTCCACGCGGCCGGCAACCCCGAGGAACTGGTGAGCGGGAGCCAAGTCTACCGGGCAATACCGAACTCGAAGTTGTGAGCGGTTGACGGCGGAATGGCGAATACGAGAATCGTCGCCACACCCGCACCCGCACTCACCAACGCCAGCTCTTTGCCTCAAGTCGTCCCCCCGTTTCGCCCGATTCTACAGATGGCGCAGTCTCTGCACTCCGCGCGGTTTGTGCGGGCGATGGGAGGATCGGCGATGCGGATGCGGAACACGGCAATCTACGGGGTCGGCCTCGCGCTGATGCTCGGGCTTGCGCCCGCGTCCGCCCAAGAACCCAAGTACTGGCCCAACGAGAAGATCAGTTTCCCCATCGACACCGACAAGCTCGCCGCGCTCGACCCCAAGCCGACCAAACTCCGCTTCTATGCGGCCCCACCCAAAGGCAAGTTCGAACTCGTCGCCGAGCGCCGCATCGACGACCTCGAAGAGATCGTCGATCAGAACAACAAGTCGGTCCGGCGCGGCTTCAACTACAAAGCGCGCGGCGACGGCTTGGAGGAGTTCGCTCTCCAGTACGTCTACGGCAACGGCGACCTGGTGCCGCTGACCACGGCGCTGACGCCCCAGTTCCGCATCGCTTTCGACACCCGGCCGCCGCTCGTCCGCGCCGTCGCCACGGCGAACACGACCGTCTCGTGGACCGCCGCGGACGAAAACCTCCTCGGCGATTCCGTCCGCGTCGATGTGAAGTATCCGAACATGCAGGAGTGGTCCCCCGTCGGCGTTCGTTCCTTCGGCGCCAAGGACAGCTACACCTGGAAAGAGATCCCGAACGGGAAGGTGCTGGAGGTCCGAATCACCGCCAAGGACCTCGCTGGCCACCTCGGGCAATCGAACATCGTCCGCATTCCCACGGCCAACGTCGGCGCCCTCGATTCAAACCCGAATCCGAAAACGAACACCGGCTTCGGCGGTGTGGACGAATTCCCCAACCGCCCGCAAATCGAGTACGTGAAATCATCCGACCTCACGGTGAAATCGAAGCTCACCCGCGTGACCCGCTCCGGCGTCAAGGAGACGATTCTCTGGATCAAC
>JANOSQ010000347.1:0-3152 GCA_031415915.1 Fimbriiglobus sp.
TCGGTACGCCCGCCGAGTTCCTTCGCCATCGTGTCGGATAGTCCCAGGAACTGCATCCGCTTGACGAGATCGGCGGGCGCTAATCCCCGCACACTCTCGGCCCGAAGCGACATCCCGAGATGGCTCAGACCCTGTTCCGCCGTGAGCACGCGCACCTCGGCTTGTTCGACTTCGGCTTCCGCCGCTTGGATCTCTTTGACCGCCACCGTCGAACCGGCCCGCGGTCGGAGTTTGGCCAGCGTCTCGCGACGCAGTTCGAGTTGCACGTGAGCGAGTTGGAACTCCGCCTTCGCTTTTCCCACCTCGGCGGCGTCGATCAGTGCGAGCACTTCGCCGCGCTTCACTTTGTCGCCGGCTTTCTTTTCCACCCGCCAAACTGTGCCGGGTACAGACGGTGCAATGCGGGCGACCCGGTTCGGATCGAAGGCGATTTCGCCCGATGCGCGGATCGTCTCTTGCACCCGTCCCCGTGCGACGGGTGCGAAGGCCAACCCGAGTCGCTCGGCGATCTCGTCCGAAGCCAGTTGGATGCGGCGCTGGTGCTTCTTGCACTTCGCGTCGTTCTCTCCGCGCGGGGCGAACGCCAAGGCGCGGGCCGACCGCTGCCGGTCACCTTCGCTGACTTCGGTCCGCGCCGGCAGTTGAGCCACATCGGGGTGGCAGTGCGGGCACTCGTTCACTCCGTGGATTTTGCACCACCCGTGCGTCGGACCGCGCGGGTGTAGTTCCGGCCGGCACTCGACGCACGCCGATTCGGGCACGCCGTGCTCCTTGCACCAGTCGCCCTCCTCCGAAATGTCATCGCCCCGCAAAGCGGACGCCTTGGGAAATTTCCAACCCGTCCGGTCGCCCAATGCGGCGACGCCGGCCGCGATGCCGACGAGGAAGCCGATGGCAATAGCCGCGGAGCATACTCTCCCGAGGATCCGATGGACTCGCGATGGCGTCGCCATAGTTGTCACTCCTGTCCGGATCGCTTGAGTTCTTCGAACAACGCCGCGCTGCCCTTGGTCGCAACGATCTCGCCTTCTTTCAGCCCGCCGAGTACTTCTGAATTCCGTTCGTCCCGTCCGCCGAGATGGACCACGCGGACATCGAAGGTTTTCGGTCCGGTCAGGTAATCCGGATCGCGAACGAACACCACGGATCGGCCGCGGAACGATTGAACCGCCTCGTTGGGGACGAGCAGTGCCTTGGATTCCTCGCGCAGAACGATCCGCCCCACACCGAGAGTCGACGCCCGCAGCGATCCCGCCGCATTGTCCGCTTCCGCGCGCACTGGGATCGTCCGCGTGAGTTCGTCCGCGGAGGTTCCGACCCAGACCACCGTCGCGGGATGCTCACGCGTGTCGCCATCGGGTCGAAATAATATCTTCTGCCCAACGGCGACGCGTCGGGCGTCTTCCGACCCGACGTGCAGTGCAATCCAAACACGGCTCGGATCGACCACTGTGAACAGAGGCTTCCCCGCCTCCACCACTTCGCCCGCGACCACTTCCGATCTCAGTAGCACCCCGCCAAGGGGGGATCGGATCGGGAGCAGATTGGCGGAGTGCACACCGGCGTCGAACGCTTTCACCGCGTCTTCTACCCCGAGGTGACGCAGTCGGACCGCGGCTTCGGTAGGGCTGAGCTTGCGATAGTCTTCCGCCTTCACCGGCAACCCGAAATTGGCCAGCGTTTGTGCGACGGCCAACAGCGTCACCATCGATTCTTTCACAGCTGCTTCCGCTTCGCGTACCACCACCGGCGATGTGGCACCCGAAGCGCCGACGAGGTCATCCCGCGTTCGTTCGCGGTGCCGGAGCAGCACGAGGGCTTGTTGGAATTCCGCCTTCGCCTTCCCCACTTCGGAAGCATCGACGAGGGCGAGCGTCTCCCCCGCGATGACGCGGTCGCCGGCGAACTTCAACACGCGGCGAACCGTGCCCCCGGCACGAGAGGAAAGCCGGGCGACTCGGCTCGGCTCGAACGAGACTTCGCCCGGCGCCTTCGTTTGTTCGGTGAACGAGGAAGTCCAAACAGTGGAAATGTCGATGCCGGCCTTCTCCACCGTTTCGGCCGAGTCGAATACGATCCGTGCATCAGATCCGCCTTGGGAATGCACGGTCGGCCGTGCCGAACTCGCCGGAACTACGAGCTGTGCACCCACCGCATTACCGGTGGCGTACTGCCAATCGTTGGCGTGCCCCCAGTAGGCAATACCGACGAGTGCGGCGAGCACGAGCCAGATTGGCATGCTTCGCAAAAGCCGGTGCAGAATGCCGCTCGATGCGGGTCGAGATGCGGCCATGGCGATGACCTCGCGTTGGATCGAATGAGGCGAGCGAACAATTTGAAGGGAACCGATCACGCCCAAAGGCAAAGCGGCTGCTAGCGTCGCCGAAGGTGGACTGGGATCAAATCACCAAAGTGCAATGCGAAATGAAGAGAGGTGGAGAGTGGGAGGTGAAAGTCCGTTGCACGAAGACCCGCACGAGTGGCCGTTCGGATTCGATGGCCCAAACGAGGGGAAAGTCCGATTCGTACTCGTCGAGCTGCAGAGCGAGATTAGGGGTCACAATCTTGGTGGGCATATCGCCCAATTCGGCCGGGCAACCCGGGAGATGCTTCTCCGGCTGGGGTGCAATTGGACGCGGGGGAGACACTTCCAATGCAGCAATGTCATCGGAGCGTTCGGCCGAAACAACGCGGTGAAAACAGGAATCGCAACTGCACTTAATGCGAGTCACCGTGACCGAGGGCTGCAGAGTCGTCGTGCTCAGTGGCAGGTCGACCGGAGCGGCACGGTCGACCGAAACGAACTGACACAGGCACATGCCCGGGGGCAAGAGCAGTTGAATGCCGACCAAAAATGTGACCGCGGCCTTGAACATCGAAGTCGAATCTCGCCCGTGACACAGACAATGTTACCCGGCGCATTAGTCGTGGACAATGCCGGCTCACGCTGGCATCGTCGATCACTTCACTTTCGGGAGGTTCCCCGACGGCAAATTCGGAGCTTGCGCCGGCGGTTCGCATGGTGGCGGGCAGAATCTAAAGCGCATTCCGGTTAGAGCCTGTTATTGACTTTCCCATCCTATCGCCTGTTTGAGCATGAGTATGACGCTGGCCAGCCAGTGCCATCCGGCCAGCGTGGTCGTCAACCGCTC
>JANOSQ010000348.1:0-6088 GCA_031415915.1 Fimbriiglobus sp.
GACCTCCGCCGGCAAATCCGCACCGGCACCGAAGTGGTTCTCGTGGCCTACGCCGACTGGGAGAAGGCGAAATCGCCCCCGCCCGCCGAGGTGGTCAAGTTCGCCCGTCGGTTCCGGTACAAGGCCGTACTGTTCGACACCTTCAACAAAGACGGCTCGACGCTGCTCGATGCGTTGCCGATCCCCGAGCTGACAGAATTACTGACGAGCTTGAAAAAGAGCGGCATCCCCGTCGCGCTGGGCGGTTCGTTGAAGCTCGAGCAATTGAAATCGCTGAAACCCTTGGCCCCGGATTGGTTCGCCGTGCGCGGCGCCGTCTGCGCCGGTGGCACCCGGGAGGGACTGCTCGACCCCGTGCGGATTCGCAAGTGGAAAGCGGCGTTGGCGGGTTGAGTCGCATTCCCGGCTTCAAAGCAGCAAGAACTTCGCGCAGAGGAAGAAGATCGCGATCCCCGTGATGTCCACGAATGTGGCCACGAATGGGCCGCTCGCCACCGCCGGGTCGCCGCCGAATTTCTTGAACACCAGCGGTAGCGTCGCGCCGACCATCGTGCCCCAGAGACAAATGCCGAGCACCGCCAGCGCGATGACCAACCCGAGCCGCCAGCGGCTGACCGGCTCCGTGCGGACTTCGCTCTCGGTCGGGAAAGTGTACTGGGTGTCGGCCTCGTTCACAGTCACTTGGTGGTTGCCGCCTTTGGGCAACCGGACGCGCTGGAGTTTATCGGCGAACACAGTCTGTTGGGTACCGGCCGGGAGCAGGTAATCCCCCGACTCGTCGGCGGACAACTTCGTGGGCTCCGCGAACGTCACGACCAACGGCTGCGGGAGTTTGCGCGGCCCGCCCCGGGTGTCCGAGGGGGTGGCCGAGCCGCGCACGAATGCGATGAGGCCGAGAGTGAGTCCGAGAGCCAACCCGAGGACGAGTTCTCGGCGGAGCAGGCGCTTCCAGTCGGACAGCTTCACATCGCCGAGAGCGATGGCCCGCGTGATGAGGGTGCTGGCTTGAGCGCCCGAGTTTCCCCCGGTGGAAATGCAGAGCGGGATGAACAGGCTGAGAACGACCACGGTCGCCAGCATATCTTCGAAGAAACTGAGCACCGTGAACGTTCCGAGCTCCGCGATGAAGAGCACGGCCAACCACTGCGCCCGGCTGCGCCAGATCTTGAAGAAGCCCGCTTCCAAGTAGCTCTCGTTCAGCGGCGTGACACCCCCTTGGCGCTGGATGTCCTCGGTCGCTTCTTGCGTCACCACGTCGAGGGCGTCGTCGTGCGTGACGATGCCGAGCATCCCGCCGCCGGCGTCGAGCACCGGCACGGCGATGAAGTCGTACTGCGCCAGCAGCTCGGCGGCGATCTCGCGGTCGTCGGTGTACTGCAGCGCGACGATCTCCGTCTCCATCCGATCCTTCAGCAAGGTATGCCGGGGTGCGAGGATGAGATCGCGGAGCGAGATGACCCCGAGCAACGGCCGCGGGGCGAGGCTGCCGTCGGTGCGGCGCTTGGCTTCTTCGAGGATGTAGATGTAGTAGATCGTCTCGCGGTCCGGGGCCTGCTGGCGCAGTTGATCGACCGCCTCGGCCGCGGTCAGCGTCGGCGGTAGCCAAGCGTAGTCGGTCGTCATGATGGCGCCGACCGTGTTCGCGCCGTACTCGAAGAGCTTGCGGATGTCGCGCCGGTCGGCGTCGTCCACGAGGCGCAGCAAGTTGTCGCTCACCCGCGTCGGCAAGCGGCGCAGCAACCCCACGCGGTCGTCGTGGGACATCTTCTCGATCAACCGGCCGACTTGCGGGCGCTTCGTGTCTTCGACCATCGCTTCTTGCGTGGCCACCGGGAGGTACCCGAAGATCGCCGCTTGCGTGCGGATCTCGGACTGGCTGATGATCTCCCAGATTTGATCGGGGGTGAACACGTCCTCGACGGTCTCGGCGATGGTCGCGGGGTGCAATTCCTCGCACAGCGCGGCCAATCCGGCGGTATCGCCTTGGTCGAGCATGTCCCGGATTTCGGGGCCGAAGAGCGGATGTGCCATGCGCGGAACCCGTCGAAATTGTAGTCATCCACCCAACATCACATTATCGATGAGCCGCGTGCCGCCCATGAAGACGGCGACCGCGGCGAGCGCGGGCTGGCGGAGCAGGTCGATAGCACCGAGCGATTCCGCGTCGAGGATCTCGGCGTAGTCGACCGTTGCACCGGGGATGGCGCTCAAGTCGGCGAGCAAGCCGGATTGAAGCCGGGTCATATCGACTTCACCCGAGGCGGCGCGGCGCTGCACTGACTGCAACGCCGCGTAAATCCTCGGGGCGAGCGCCCGGTCGCCGGCACTCAGGTACCGGTTGCGGGAACTCATGGCGAGACCGTCGGCTTCCCGCACCGTCGGTTCGATCCGCATTTCTACGGGCACATCGAAGTCGCGCACCATCCGTTTGAGGATGATGCTCTGTTGGGCGTCCTTGGCCCCGAATACCGCGACGTCCGGCCGCACGATGTTGAAGAGCTTCAACACGACCGTGCAGACGCCGCGGAAGTGGCCCGGTCGCCGCGCTCCGCAGAGCACCCCATCGAGTTTCGCCACGTCGACGAATGAGACGAAACCGTCCGGGTACATCTCGGAGGCGCTCGGGGCGAAGATCGAATCGGCCCCCGCCTCGGCGCCGATCGCCCGATCCGCTTCGAGGGTGCGCGGGTATTTCCCGAAGTCTTCCTTCGGCCCGAATTGCGTCGGATTCACGAAGATGCTGACGACGACGAACCCGGCCCGGCGCCGGGCGGCGCGGATCAACTCCGCGTGGCCGGCGTGCAGCGCGCCCATCGTCGGCACGAGCGCGATCGTGTGTCCCGCCGCCTTGGCGGTTGCGACAGCAGCCCGCACGCCGGCGATTGTGGTTTCGATCACGTTTCCATCCTCGCCGCAGCTGGCTTCACGGAACCTTCATGCGCCCCGGTTGTCGCATCCCTAGGCATTTGTAGGATTTCGTTGCGATCCCGCCCGCCGACTCCGAAAGAACGCATGGCCACCCCCGAGCCGAACGCGGTGTTCGCCCGCCCGAGTTGGGGCGACCGGCTCTTCCGTTGGCTCTGCCAATCGTCCGGCATCGTGCTGCTGCTCATCGCCGCGGCCATCGTCGGCGTGCTGGTCATCCAAGCGTGGCCCTTCCTGACCGGGCCGCATCTCGGGCAGTTCCTCACCAGCGACCGCTGGGAGCCGGATAAAGATCAATACGGCGCCCAAGTCGTCGTATTCGGCACCGTGGCCACGTCGGTCATCGCCATGCTCATCGCGGTGCCGCTGGGGGTCGGGTCGGCGGCGTTCCTTTCTGAAATCGCCCCGGCGTGGCTCCGTCGCACCTGCGGTTTCCTGCTCGAATTGCTCGCCGCGATCCCGAGTATCGTGTACGGATTCTGGGCCAAGACGTTCCTCGCGAAGTTCGGTCTCCAACCCGTCTTCGACGCCTTCGGCTTGGAGAACAGTTCTTCCGGGCAGGGGATTCTCGCCGCCGGGATCGTGTTGGCGATCATGGTGCTGCCGTACATCACGGCGGTGAGTTTCGACGTTTGCCAAGCGGTGCCGCGGAGTCAGCGCGAAGCCGCCCTCTCCGTCGGGGCGACCCGTTGGCAGACCATCTGGCGCGTCGTGCTGCCTTACGCACGGCCCGGGATCATCGCGGCTTGCTTCCTCGCGCTCGGCCGGGCCGTGGGGGAGACCATGGCCGTGACGATGGTCATCGGCAACGGCCAGTATTTGCCGGAGTCCTTCACGCAGATGCTCGCCGGCACCGGGGATACCATCCCGAGTAAGATCGCCGGATCGGTGAAAGAAACGACGACGGCGGATGAGCAGAAGTACGCGGCGCTCGTCACGCTCGGATTGCTCTTGCTGGGCGTGACGCTGGTGATGAACGTCTCGGCCAAGATGATCCTCGTGTGGGCCGGCAAGCCGCGCGTGAAGTCCGACCGCCGATCGATTCACCTGTCCGGGCAGTTGGTCGAGGTTCCGCCTCCATCGGCGCAGCAGCTGGCTCGGGCGCGGCGCCGGGCCGCATTCCAGAACCGGGTGATGACGCTGGTTCTGAGCGCCGCGCAATTCCTCACCGTGGTGCCGTTGTTCTTGATCCTCGGGTACATCACCTACATGGGGGCGGGCCGGTTAAAGTGGAGCTTCTTCACGAATCGCACCGGCGACCCGGCCGGGGCCGGTATGGCGAACGCCCTCCTCGGGAGCGTCACGCTCGTCGGTCTCGCCTCCGCCTTCGCGATTCCCATCGGCCTGTTCGCCGCGATCTTCCTCGCCGAGTTCCGCACTCACTGGCTCGCGAAGCCGATTCGCTTCATCGCCGAGATGCTCGGCAGCGTGCCCTCGATCGTCATCGGCGTGTTCGGATACGCTTTGCTCGTGAGGCCGTTTTGGTTGGCCCCCACCGAGAAATCGTGGGGGCCGTCCGCGTGGGCCGGTGGGTTCGCCCTCGCCGTGATGATGCTGCCCGTGATCATCCGCTCGGCGGAGGAAGCCATCCGCCTCGTGCCCAACGGCCTGCGCGAAGCGAGTTACGCACTCGGGGCCAGCCGCCGGCAAACGGTCTTCCGCGTGATCCTCCCCGCCGCGCTCCCGGCGATCATCACAGGCATTTTGCTGGCCGTCGGCCGCGTCGCCGGCGAGACGGCGCCGCTGCTCTACACGGCGGGCACGACCAATTTCTTCGCGGAAGGTTTGTCGGAACCGACCCCCGCGGTGCCGTATTTCATTTACACTTACGTCCAGAACCCGCCCAAACCCGCGGACACCGACCTCGCCTGGGCCGGGGCCTTCGTGCTGCTGGTGCTGGTGCTGGTGTTGAACCTCGGCACGCGGTTGCTCTCCGGCCAACGCGTAGTCGCGGCCTCGCGGGCGGACTAACGAAACGGTGCGACCCCATCCATGTTCCTCCGGTTGTTCCTCACGTACCTGATCCTCGTCGTGCTGGCCGTGGCCGCCGTGGGGCTGCTCATCCTGCAGCGCTCGGACGGGTCGGCGCTCTTCTTCGAGCTCGCCGAGCAGGTGATCGTGGCCGTGGTCGTCATCGCGCTCGTGGCGATCGCTCCGGCCTACATCCTCGCCCGCCGATTCACCCGGCCTCTGGACGAACTGACGCAGGGGGCCCGCCGGTTGGCGGCCGGCGACTTCGAGCACAAAATCCACGTCTCGGGCAACCGGGAGTTGTCGTCGGTCGCGCGGATGTTCAACGCCATGACGGATCACTTGGCCGAGACCTTCCGGCAGTTGGAACGGGACCGCGAGCAACTCCGCACGATCCTCTCGGGGATGGTGGAAGGGGTCGTCGCCATCGACAACGATCAACTCGTGCTCTTCGCCAACGACCGCGCCGGCGAACTTCTGGAGTTCGCGCCGAGCCGAGCCGTCGGGCGGAAGCTCTGGGAGATCACACGGCAGCGCGCCGTGCGGGAGTTGGTCGAACGGGCCTTGGCGGGGGACGGGGCGCACCGCGAAGAACTCGACTGGAAAGGGCCGGCGGTCAAGAGCCTCGTGGTCTACGTCTCGCGGTTGCCGGGGCCGAATTCGCCTGGCGCGGTCATGGTGCTCCAAGACACGACCGACATCCGCCGCTTGGAGCGATTGCGGCAGGACTTCGTGGCGAACGTCTCGCACGAGCTCAAGACCCCCTTGGCGAACATCAAGTCGAGCGTCGAAGTGCTGATGGACGGCGCGGTCGAAGATCCGAACGCCCGCGGGATGTTCTTGGAGCAGATCGCCGAGCAAGCGGATCGCCAGCAGATGCTGATCGAGGATCTCCTCAGCCTGTCGCGGATCGAATCGGGCGTCTACGTGCTCGAGCACGATTCGGTGGCCGTGGAAGACGCGGTGCACGCGTGCTTGGATCGGCACCGCACCCGCGCCGAGGCGAAGGGGCTGACGCTCGACGGCGTCGCCCTGGCGGGTTGCCCCGCGGACGCCGCGGTCTGGGTCGACGAAGAGGGGCTCGCCCAACTGCTGGACAACCTCGTCGACAACGCGATCAAGTACACGCCCGACAACGGGCGGATCACCGTCCGCTGGCAGGTCGAGCCGCAGAGCGTTCAAATCGAAGTCG
>JANOSQ010000349.1:0-9177 GCA_031415915.1 Fimbriiglobus sp.
GCCCGTTGAACAGAAATAAGATCGGGGACATCAGACGACAGACACGAACCGTCCGGCGCGGAACAAGCCGATGTCGTGCTCGGTGCGTCCGTTCGCCGCGAGTTGCGCGAGGATTTCGCCGATGACCGGCGCGAATTTGAAGCCGTGCCCGCTGAACCCGGCGGCGATGACCACCTGTGGAGAATCGGGGTGTGCATCGAGGATGAAATGGCGGTCGGTCGTTAATGTGTAAGGGCAGACCCGGGCATTCGTCCGCGCTCCGGCTGCGGGGAGAAACTCGCGGAGGAACGGGCGGACATCGGCCTCGTCGTCGGGGCGGATCGTGCGATCCAAGTCGTCGGGCGACGCGAGTTCCGGCGCGCCGTAGTGCCGGGCGCATTTGAAACTCCGGGCGTCGATGGAGGGCAACCCGTAGAAGGCGCCGTCCCGCGTTTCGACGAGGAAGATCGGGAAACGCCCGCGTTCGAATGGCGCCGGTTCCGCCCCCGTGGCGAACCATTGCATCACCTGCCGCATCACCGTCAGTGGCAAGCCGATGTCGGCGAGCATCCGCCCCGCCCACGATCCCGCGGTCACGAGGAGTTTCCCGCGAAGTAGGTTCCCCTTGCGGTCGTGACTTCGACACCCGCTCCGACCGCCTTCCAACTCAGCACCGGTTCGTCCACGCGGAGCTCGACCCGCCCCGTAGCCAGCGCCGCGCGATGGTGCGCGCGGACGCACTCTTCCACGGCCAAATAGCCGGCGTCTTGTTCCAGCACGCCCACGAATTCCGGGGGGATGCGGAACGCGGGGAAGCGCCGTTCGATCTCGGGCGCAGACAGTGATTCGACGCGCAGCGAGTGCTCCTCGGATGCGCGGCGGACGCCGGTGATCACCTCGCCATCCGCGTTGCCGACGTTGAGACACGGGCATTCGGTCAGCAGTCGCCGGCCGCTCGCGGCTTCGAGTTCGCGCCACAGGGCGAACGAGCGGCGGACGAGCGGTACGTAGGCCGGGTGTTCGTAGTACGCGGTGCGGATGATCCGCGTTTCACCGTGCGAACTGCCTTGGTCATGCACGAGCGGGAATTGCTCGAAGCCGAGAACCGACATCCCCCGGCGGGCGAGGTGGTACGCCGCAGCGGATCCAATGCCGCCGAGGCCGAGGACGATGGCGTCGGCGGTCATTTGGGCACCGCCATCAGTCGCTCGATTCGTTTGCGTTCTTCCGCCGCCTTGGCGGTGTCCCCGGCCGCGACGTGGATTCCGACGGCCAACTCCCGGAAAGCGGTGTCGCCCGGACTCAGTTCGAGCCACCGCTGCGCATCGCCGAGGGCGGCGGGGTATTGCTTCGCCTGCTTCCGCGCACCGGCCCGCAGCAACAGTGCCTCGCGGTCTTGCGGGAAGCGGAGCAACACCGAATCGCACGCGGCGATGGCGCCGGCCCAATCGGATGCCCGGAACCGCTCGAACGCCGGGGTCAACCGACCGCGGCCGAGTTCGCCGAGTTCCTCGAAGGTGTCTATCTGGCTCCAGATCGCGGCGAACGTGCGCACTAGGATCAACGGCGGCGCCTCGGCGAGGAACATCCGCACTTCCGCGAGACTGGCCGCGTAGCACTGCTGCAATGGGCCATCCTTCGCAGCTTGGACACCGAGCAGTTCGCCGCGCTCGTTGCAGATCGGCCCGCCGGGAGATGCGCCGGTCGCGGGCAATTGGAACAGGTTCACCCCCGGCTTGGCGAAGGTCCCGGACTTCGCCAAGGCGACGGATCCGCGCTGTCGGAGCGAACCGACGGACGCGACGAATGCGAATTCCAAACCCGTCGGATGCGAGATCGCGAAGACTTTGTCCGCGATCCCCGGCTCGCGCTCCGCGAGTGACACCGCCTTGACACCATCCGGCACCGAGTCGAGTTTCACGAGCGCCAGATCTCGGCGGAGATCGCGGTGCAGCACGGTGCCGGCACTCCAGCGCTTCGCCAAAAGCAGATCGACGCCGTCCTTGTACGCGGCGCTTTCACCGACGATCTCGCCGGACTCGGCAATCAACGGGAAGGTCGCACCGACGCGATCGAGCGCACCCACCCCGCTGGCCGAAGTGAGCACGAAGCGGCGCTCGCGGTCGATCAGCACCCCCGCGCAGCGGACGTCGGTCGCGGTCGGGCGGAGCCACACCGTGCTGCGGGCGATGTTGTCCGCGATGCTCCGTTCGACCTTCGCCGGCGGTTCGATTCGTTTCAGAAAAATGCGGATGGCGGAAGCGTCCGGCCCCACCGCCGCGAGCGGCGCCCGCCGGCGCAAGCCCGATATCATCCCGACGACCTCACCGCGCGCGTTCAGTACCGGGCCACCGCTGTCCCCGACTTCGATCGGCGATTGCAGGACGAGGCTCGGCAAATCGACCCCGAGCTTCTTCGACTGCCAGAAGTAGCCGTCGGCGAGGCGGCCGCGCTGGCGGACGCTCCCCTCGGTCGCGTTCCAGAGCGTGTCGATGTCGCCGCGGTGGCCGAAACTGCGGACGGTGTCCCCGAGTGACGGCCGCTTGTCAGCGAGGGGGAGCGCCCGCGTTCCCGGCGGGAGTGCGGGAAGTTCGATCAGCGCGAGGTCGAGTTCATCCGACGTGCGGAGTACCTTGCCGGTGACGAGCCGGCCGGATTCGCGGAGCCTCGGCCGCCGGCCCAAGTACTCGGTCGCATCGGAGACCAAAGCCCCGCGGCGGAACTCCGGGAAGAAGACTTCGAGCTTGGTTTGTTCGCCGACGACATGCCGGCAGGTGAGGATGTGTTTCTTCTCGGCATCGACCACCCAGCCGGTGCCGACGCCATCGGGATCGGCGCGCAAGTAGACGACACTCGAGTACGGCGAGGAATTGAGGATCAGCGAGATCAAGCCTGAGAGCACAAACATGTCACTCTTTCAGAGCCGGAAGCGTGAGCGACGTTTGCAAGGGAACCTTCACCGACTCTCGCCACACGGACAGCTCATTCCCAATCCGATTCAAAACGTCGCTCACGCATCCGGCTCCGACAATTCGCATTCACCCCTCGCGGCCAAGGAGGAATCGGCCGGGATCGACCTGCGTTCGCAACAACTCCAGTTCGAGGGCGGTCGGCTCCGGGGTCACCCCCAACTCGTCGGCCACGGCCAACTCGAAGCCCGTGGCGCGGCGGACGTCGTCGAGCGACTTGCCGGGGTGGAGCGAGAGCAAACGCATCCGCTTGGTGTCCGGGTGGAAATCGAGCACGCCCAAGTCGGTGATGACGCGATCCGGGCCGGTGCCGGCGGGCAACCCGGCCGCTTCGCGGGCACCCGGCCCGGTGAGATAGCCCGGCGTCGTGAGGAAGTCGAGCTTCGGCACGAACTTCTTGGCATCGTGCTTCATCACGATCAGCGTTTTCCAACAGAAGCTCGCCAAGTCGTTGGCCCCGCCGCTGCCGGGGAGTCGCACTTTCGGCTTGCGGTAGTCGCTGCCGATCATCGTGGAGTTCAGGTTGCCGAAGGGGTCGATTTGCGCGCCGCTGAGGAAGGTCGCGTCGATCATGCCGCGCTGGCAGAACTGCATCACATCGGCCATCGAGGTCGCCATCAAGCCTTTGTGGAAGGTCGTGCTGTCGCCGACGCTGACCGGCATCGTCGGCAGCAGCGGGGCCACGCCGCCGGCTTCGAACACGATGACCAAGTTCGGGGCGTGCGTCCGCTGGGCGAGCATCGCGGCGGCGCAGGGCAGGCCCGTTCCCACGGCCAAGGTGGAGCCATCGACCAACTCGCGGGCCGCGGCGGCGATCATCAACTCGGTGGCGGAGTATCCGGGCATGGGGGAAGTGTAGCCAATCGCCGGGGCGAAGCGGCAAACGGAGTCGGAAAATCGCTTTGTGAAGGCGGCGAGAAGTTCGGGTGAACAATCGGCGAGTTAGCCTGCCCCCATCTTCTCACCCGAGGTTCGATCGATGCAACTCCCCCGCCGCGCCGCGTTCACGCTCATCGAGTTGCTCGTCGTGATCGCGATCATCGCTATCCTGATCGGCCTGTTGCTCCCGGCCGTTCAGAAAGTCCGCGAAGCGGCGGCCCGCATGAGCTGCAGCAACAACATGAAGCAGTTCGGCTTGGCCATGCACAACTACGCTTCGACCAACGATAGCAAGCTCCCGCCGACCCGCGTGAACACCCCGAGCAACAAGTTCCGGGCGTGGACGCCCATCGTGCTCGCTTACGTCGAGCAAGACAACATCGCGAACCGCTACGACTTGACCCAGCGTTGGGACACGGCGGGCAATCTGGGGGTCGCCCAAAACCGGATCAAAGTCTTCACTTGCCCGTCCGCTCCGGCCGACCGCCCGGCCCCGGTGACCCCGGCGTTGGCCCCTTCGGATTACGTCGTGTTCCACCGCATCCGGCCGCGTTTCTACACCGCCAACGGCCTCGCGGCACCCCCCGCGGACTTGAACGGCGGCTTGCACATCGATCAACACACGCCCATCTTGGCCATCACCGACGGAACCTCGAACACCATCATGATCACGGAAGACGCCGGCCAACCGGCGTCGTTCATCCTCGGACGCAACACCGGTGTCACATTGCCGGAAGGCCGCGGCTGGGCCGACCCGGACGGCGTCTCCGGGAGCATCGACGGCAGCCACCCGACGACCGGGGCCATCAACGGCGGGGGAGTCGGCGCCGCGGCCGGCGCCACGTGCGTGATGAACTGCAACAATTTCAGCGAACCGTACAGCTTCCACACGGCCGGGATCAACGTGACCTTGTCGGACGGTTCGGTCCGCTTCCTCCGATCGAGCATTTCCCCCGCGACGTTCGCCGCGCTCGTGACCCGCGACAACGGCGAAGTCCCCGGCGATTATTGAACCGAGCCAGTCCTGCGTCGCATTGACGCGTCAGCGACGGACCGCATGCGGCTCGGCGAGTTCCGAATTGAGTCTCAATGCAATCGGTCCGTCGCTTACTTACTTACGCGTCCGGCTCGTCTCCCGACCTGTGCCATGCGGAGCGGTCGGGTTACGAGCCGGACCGCATGCGACTCGGCGAGTTCCGAATTGCCCCCCATGTTTCGGGATCGGGGTGGGATGCGTTACTCTGTTTAGAATAGTCCGGGGACTCCCGCACGATGAGGTCGATCCATGTCGCCGCCGATCACCTTTCGGACGCTCCCGGGGCAAGACGAACTCTCCGAAGTCCCCCGCGACTTGTCCTTTCACCCGCGCGTCAATTCGGCTCCGACGGTGCTGCGACCGGAGCAAATCGACCGCTTCAACCGCGATGGCTATGTAAAACCGATCCGTATTTATAGCGCCGCCGAGATCGCCGACATCCGCCGGTATTTCGACGACCTGCTGGCCCGCTACGTCGCCGAGGGGAAGGACAGCTATGCGATCAGCTCCGCCCATTTGCGACACGGCCCGGTCTGGGACATCCTCACCGCCCCGCGGATCGTCGGGGTGGTGTCCGATCTGCTCGGTCCGAGCGTGATCGCGTGGGGTTCGCACTTCTTCTGCAAAATGCCCGGCGACGGGAAGCGCGTCAGCTGGCACCAAGACGCGAGCTACTGGCCGTTGACCCCGTCGAAGGCGGTGACGGTCTGGCTGGCGATCGACGACGCCGACCCGGGGAACGCCAACATGCGATACATCCCCGGCACGCACACCCTCGGCCACCTGACGTGGAAGCTGAGCGAGACCGACGAGGGGAACATTTTGAATCAGACGGTGCCGGACGTGGAGAAGTACGGCGCGCCGGTAGATGTGCAGTTGAACGCGGGCGAGGCGGCAATCCATTCGGACTTGCTGCTGCACGGTTCGGAGGCGAATCGCTCCGACCGCCGCCGCTGCGGGTTAAGCCTGCGATATACGGCGGGGGACGTGCGGGCCTATTCGGGCTGGGCCGAGAAGGGGGTGGTCGTGGCCGGGGCGCCGCCCGCGCATTGGGGCGATCGTCCCCGGCCCTCGGAGGACTGATCGCGGTCACTCGCTCGCGGTCAAGTTCGCGGCCAGCACTTTGGCGATCTGCTCCTTCATTTCGTCCAAGTGTGCTTTGGTCGTGTCGTCCTTCTCGTCCTTGAGCGCGCCGTCGATCCGCTTGCTCGCTTCTTTCAAATGGAAGCGGGCGAGGCTCTTGGCGTCGGCCGGCATGGAGGCGCTGCCGAAGGCGCTTCCGAGTGCGATGCCCGACAACCGGCGCACGTACTCGCGCTGGAGATTCCGGCGGATGACCGACGACTTCACCGTCGAGGCTTTGCCATCCAGCGGCAGATCGGCGAAAGTCGAATCCGAAAGCGTGCGGAAGACCTCGGCGATCGTAATCGGCTTCTCGTCCTTACCTGCCATCTTCGCCGTGTTCTGCAGCGCGGCGAGCGTGCTCCAGTGCAGCAACTCGCTGAAGACCGTGCGGTGGATGGCCAGCACGCGGGTGTTCACGGGGTATTCCAATGCCATCATCGATTTCTCGTTGCCCCAGTGAACCCAGCGATCCGTGCCGAGCTTCCGCAACAATTCCGGGGGGAAGTCGAAGGGCTTGTCGGTGAGCACTTCCTCTTGGAGGAACTTCAGCGCCTCGCGCTGCTTGGCCACCGGCACGGGCACGATGGGGTCGCGGGCGTTCGGGTCGTCTTTGTGGTCGCGGTTCACCGTCGTGCCGCCGACGAACTTGGCCGCGATGAACGCCGAGTTCCCGAATTGCTTGAGGAGCACGTCGAAGGCGACGCGGGCGCGCTGGTAGCCTTCACCCTTCTCGGTGACGCGCTCGGCCAGATTCGGGATCAAATCTTGCGAGAGCTTGATGCGCTCTTGGGCGAACTTCAACGGGTCGGAACCGAGGTCCCACTGGTTCGTCAGGGGGTCGTTGGTGCCGAGCAAGTCTTCGTCGGTGCCGTAGATCAAGTTCGGGTCGGCGGCGCGGGAGGCGATCTTCGCCAGTTGCTCCGGCGTACCGTTGGGCGTGTAGGCGTACTCGATGGCCCAGAAATCGTAGGCCCCGAGCGTCGGGCTGAAGTAGTGCCCCTGCTTGGCGCCCTTGGCGGCGATGTTCGCGGGGTTGTAGTCCATCACCGAGCCGACGAGGCCTTGCTTGCCGGTGATCGCGGTGTCGTGCAGTTGCTCGCTCTTCAGCACGGTGCTGGCTTTGAAGTTGTGCCGCAGGCCGAGCGTGTGACCGACTTCGTGCATCACCGTTTCTTTGACCGCTTGAATCAGCAAGTCGTCGGGGATCTTCTCGCCCTCCTTGAGGTTCACTTGCGCGAGGATCGAAGTCATCGCCAAGGCGAGTTCGCTCTGCTTGTGGTGGGCGCACTGGCAGTGGCCGTGGCGGATGGCATTGAGCTTCATTTGCATCTGCGCTTCGGGCGTGTTCGCCTTGGCCGCGCGGTCGTTCCAACTCGGGGTCATGCCCATGCTCTCGCGCAAACGGTCGAGCGGGTGCGCGGGCAGATCCCAACCCCGCCGGCTCGCTTGCATGTTGCTCGCGGGCTCGAAGGCTTGGCCTTTTTCATCGCGGTAAATCAGCGTTTCGCCCTTGTACGAGCGCACCATGCTGGCATCGAACAAGATGTCCGCGTCGAGCAGTTCGCCCGTGAACGGATTTGCCCGGCTCGGCCCGATGGCGTAGGGCACTTCGCTCGTGATCCAGCGGAACGTGGCGTAGCCGATGTCTTCGGGGTCGAAGTCTTCCCCCTCTTGCTGGCGCACTTCGATGGCATCCCGGAAGCCGACCTTCTCGAAAGCCTTGTTCCATTCCAAGATCCCCTCGCGGACGGTGGCGCGGAACTCCTCGGGGACGCTGTTCTCAATCCAGAAGATGATCTTCTTCTTCGGCGCCACCAGCTTGGCCCCTTCCTTCCACGGGGAGCCGTCGGCCCGTTCCAAACGCCAGCGGTTGACGTACCGCACGAAGGCGCTGTCGGTCGATTCCTTGGAGAAGTCTTTGAGGACCGTGGTGAAGTGGCCGACGCGGTCGTCGGCGGGGCGGGTCTGGAAACCGGGTTCCGGGAGTTCGACCAACCCGTAGTGGATGATGACCGTGGCCCCGCGGGTGTCGATGACCGCGTCGCCGCCGGTGGGGGCGATGCCGCCGGTGCGGTTGCCGGAGAAGGTCGCTTCGACTTGCAGTTCCACGTTCTTTTTGAAGGTCTTGTTCTTGCCCCACGTCGTGCGGTCGCGGTCGAGGAAGCCGATGCCAAGGTCGCCGAAGTCGCTGAAGAAAATCTGGTTGAAGTCGATGAGCACCGTCCCCTTCAACGGGTTGAGTGCCTTGATCGGCAGCGCCATCAGCACGGAATCGGAATAAGTCGTGTCGAGCGCCCGGGCGGCGGGGGTGCCGGGGGCCGCGGTGTAGCGAACGTTGCGGCGGACGACGAAGACTTTGTCGCCGACCTTGCGGAACACGAGGACCCATTCGTCGCCGAAGTTCAACGTGGTCCCGCCGACACCGGCGCCTTTGGCGATGGCCATGGGCACGAGGAACGGCTTATCGAATTGAAAGTTGTTGATCTCGGCGTAGACGTGGTCGTCCTTTTGATGGAGGGTGAACAGCCCTTCGTAGACCTTGGCCCCCTTCACGACGGTATTGAAGTCGGGGAACTTCTTCTCGGGGACATCGACCGGCCCAGGAACTTGGCCGTGGCCGCCGGACACCGCGACGAGCGCCGCCAATCCGGCGAAGCAAAGCAGCGAGAGCGAATGACGCTTCATGGTGGGAACCTTGGGGAGCGAACCGAGATCGGTGGCTACAGGATAAAGCCGGGCCTACCGGACGGGCAACGGCAGGGTAAATTATACCGGCTGGGGAATTGGGCGAAAGGGTAGCGGACGGTGCGATTGTCGGGGATATGCAGTGCGTCGGCCTTCTTTGTTACCGATCGGTAGCCGCTCACGGCCCGTCGAAATGCTTCGCGTCGAAGGCCTTGCCGCCCGTCACTTTCAAGCTCCGCCACTCGGCCAGGTCGATCCCGGCGGCGCGGACGTACACCTTCGAGCCGAGCTTGACCCCGGCCTGTTCGGGCGATTCGTCGATGAGCAATTCCTTCAGCACGTTCTTGCCGCTTTCGTGCCCGGTGAACGCCATCCGCACCAGCGTGTCGGTCTTCTTGTCGATGTGCAGCAGGGCGTATTCGAGCGCCGGCGTCCAGACGTGCAAACCGTAGCAATCCCGTTCGCCGAGCTTGGTGTCGTCCGCGAGGAGTACCCGCGTCTGCG
>JANOSQ010000350.1:0-3753 GCA_031415915.1 Fimbriiglobus sp.
CGCTCTGGAAGAACGGCACCAACCTCTTCGCCGGCTCGGGCTACTCGGGCCTATCCGACGCGGCCCGCTACGCCATCGGCGGGATTCTCAAACACGCCCGGGCGCTCTGCGCGATCACGAATCCGACGACGAACAGTTACAAGCGCTTGGTCCCCGGTTTCGAAGCGCCGACGAGCCTCGCCTACAGCCAGCGCAACCGCTCCGCGGCGATCCGCATCCCCGTTTATTCCTCGCGGCCCAAATCGAAGCGGATCGAGTACCGCCTCCCGGACGGCGCGGCCAACCCCTACCTCGCCTTCGCCGCAATGCTCATGGCCATGCTCGACGGCATGCGGAACAAGATCGACCCCGGCGAGCCGCTCGACAAAGACATCTACGACCTGCAACCGGAGGAGTTGAAGGACGTACCCAGCACCCCAGCGACCTTGGACGATGCGCTAATTGCGTTGGAGAAGGACCACGAGTTCTTACTGCACGGCGGCGTCTTCACCGAGGATGTGATCGAAACCTGGGTGCAGTACAAACGCAGCGAGGAAGTCTCCGCCGTCCGGATGCGCCCGCACCCGTACGAATTCGCGCTGTATTACGACAGTTGACAGGAGCCTAGCGGACTCGGCCCGACCTACGACTCACTCACAACGCTTCCAAGCTTTCGACCAATTGATCCAGCACGGCTTCGTCGGTTTTCGGGTTGAAGAAGACCGCCTTCCACGCGGGGATTTCGATGCCGTGGGGCCGGTAGCCGAAGTTGGTGGTGAAGCTCAGACGGGCGTCGACCGCTGGGTCGAGGGAATAGGTGCGTTTGCCGAACAATCGTTTCACTTCGCCGAAGTAGCGGTGCATTTCTTCGGGTGGGAGTTCGCCGCGCTCGAGTTTGTCGAAGATCGCCGCGGCGTTGCGGCCCTTCGGCAGCACCCACCAGCAGACGCTCGGTCCGCAGGTCTCGGCGTTGAGCACTTTGCAATAATCCAACTTCGCCAAGCGCCGCTTCAACCCGTGGGCCAGCTCCAACGACCGCGCCGTGAGCATTTGGAAACCGGTCAGGCCGATGCCGTTCAGCGACGCCATCACGGCGTAAGGCCCCAACCCCGGCCGGGAGCATTCGAGCGTGACGAGGGCCGGATCGCGCCGGCTGTCGGCCTCGGAGAAGTAGGGCGTGTCGGACACATCGCGGGCCAAGTATTTGAGGTCGGCCCGGCGGTTCATCAGGAACGCGCTGCTCGGGTAATGCCCGCGGCCCATCTTGTGGAAGTCGAGCGTGACGCTGTCCGCGACGCGCATCCCGAGCGCTTGGAATTGCGTCTGCTCCACGACGCCCAGCAATTCCGGGCTGAATTCCAGCGGGTTCTTGGCGCGGTCGTAATCGCTGAGGAAGCAGAGAGCCCAACCCACGGCGGCATCGACGTGCAACTGCGGCGGGGTGACTTTGTACTTCGCGACCTTCGCGTCGATGATCTTGCGGATGCCGGCGATATCGTCGATCCCCGAGCCGTCGGTGGTGCCGAACGTGGCGACCACGAATAGGACCTTGGTGCCGGCTCTGTAAAGCTCCTCGAGTTTCGCATCGAGCAGATCGAGCCGCATGGCCACGCTGCGATCGGTCGGGATCGAATGGAGATTCTGCGTACCGATGCCGAGCCAGCCGGCGAGCGTCAAGTTGGAATAGTGCCCCGCTTCGGAAACGATGCCGGCGATCTTTTCCCCTTGCAACCCGCGCTGCATGGCGCCGGGCAGCACTTTCTCCAGCCCGATCTTCGCCCCGTACAAGTTCGAGATCGTCCCGCCGACGGTGAAGACACCCCACGGCTCGTCGGTGTGGTAGAATATCAAATTGGCCAGCGCCGTCACGGCCTTCACTTCGAGTTCGTTGGAACGCTGGCTGTAGCTGTCGGTGCAGAGGTTCGGATTCTTGAGCAGGCAGGCCATGGTGCCGATGAGCGAAGCGTAGTTCGCCGGGCCGCGGACATTCTCCAAGTGCAGCGGCGACGACCAACCGTCGGTGCCCCAGAAATAGGGGAACACGGCATCGCGGGCATCCTTCAAATTCCCCGGTAGGACGTGGATCTCCGGGTTCGCTTGGGCGGTGTCGTAATTCTGCGAATAGTAATTCCCCGGCGGCAGGGATTCTTGCGCGCGCAATGCGTCGAGGAACTCTTGGAAGATACCTGTGATCGCCTTCGGATCGCACTCGAAAAAAGTGCGGACGAACGCGGCGTAGCGGATGCGGTCCATGGTTCGATCCCGTTGGTTAGCCGGACGCGCCAGCGACGGCCACAAGCCGGGTCACAGATTTGCCTCGGTCAATCGAGAACCCTCGTCGTGGCCGTCGCTGGCGCGTCCGGCTAACCAGACCCGAGATCGGCATCGCATCACTCCTTCTTCAACGAGTGGAACACCAGCCCGGTCGGGATCTTCGGGTAGAAGTAGGTCGACTTTTGCGGCATCTTCTCCCGGCTGCCGGCGATGCTCTCGACGTGCTCCATGCCGCACGGCGGCACGAGGCAGGCGAGTTGGCAGGTTTTCGACTCGGCCGCATCGATCACTTCGCGCAGCAAATGGACGTACTGACAAGTCGGTGTCACCCCGAACTCAGCGGCGATGAGCTTGTCGATGACCAGCTTGTGCAGGATGCTCACAGCGAGCGAACGCCAGTCCGCGGTTTGCTCCGGCGCGATTGCCGCCATCTGGGACGAGTCCCGCAATTTCACCGCGATCCAAACGCCATCGGTCACGCTTCCGAATCCGAGGACGCTTTGCGAATCTTCCAGTTGGATATGCTCCCAACACGCCGCGGGGTCGACGCCTTCAAAGACGAGTTCGAAATCCGCCATGAGCGCCCTCTTCACCCGTTCGATGGTCACGCTCCCCAACCCGCTCAGCAGCCGGTGCGTCGGTTGGATCAGCAATCCGGGGTCGCCCATGCTCACGAGCATCATCAGGCAGTAGTTCTGCGGGGCTTCGTCGTCGGCCACGTCCCCGGCGGCGCGCTCGACTTCCAAATACTTCAGGCCGGTTTCGTAGCGGTGGTGCCCGTCGGCGATGAACACCGGCTTGGGCCCGAGCAACCCGATGATCTGCGAGACGGTGTGCGTGTCGGTGATGACCCAGAGCTTGTTGACGACGCCGAGGTGATCCTCCGCCACCGTCGGCGGGGCGTTGCGGATCACGGCTTCGAGCTTCGCGAAGACCTCGTTGGAATCGTCCGGGTAAAGCCCGAAGATCGGCGAGATGTTGAACGCCGTGGCTTGGTAGAGCTTCAAGCGGTCGGCTTTGGGCCCGCTGAACGTCTGCTCGTGCGGAAAGATGTTGCCGGAGCCGAAGGGTTCGAGGCGCACGCGGGCCAGGAATCCGCGGCGGGTGAAAGTTTGCCCTTCGACGTCGAAGGTTTGTTCCAACACATACAAACTGCGGGCGGTGTCTTGGCGGAGGACATTGGAACCGATCCACTCTTTGATGGCGCGGGCGGCGCGAACATACTTGTTGTCGATGTCGTCGTCGCCCCGCTGCTCTTGGGTCAGTTCGACGCGCACGGCGTTGTACGGGCTGGAATCGTAGAGGTGCTGCTGGAGGGCCGAATCGATCACATCGTACGGCGGGCAGATGACGTCGGAAAGTGCCCCCACTTGGCCGAGGTCGTACCGGAAACCGCGGAACGCGCGAATATCTGCCATGGAACCCACCGGGAGAAAAACGGAACCACCGCGGTTAGCTTACGCCCCGCCGCTTTCCCGGCATTCTCATTTGCCTCCGGCC
>JANOSQ010000351.1:0-9470 GCA_031415915.1 Fimbriiglobus sp.
GGCGGAAAGAAGTCGGCGCCAAAATGCCCGTCCCCAACCCGGACTACAAACCGAACCCGCAAGCCGACGACGGTTCCATCACGTTGCACGCGCGCACGGCGTTCGTCACCGGCGTGCAGCTCCGCTTCGAGCCGGCACCGCACAAGAACACCCTCGGCTACTGGACCAACGCCGCCGATACCGCGTCCTTCGAGTTCACCGTCACCAAGCCCGGCACTTTCGTCGTGAGCGTGTTGCAAGGGGCCGGCAAAGGGAGCGGCGGCGCGGAAGTGGAACTCGCCGTCGGCGAGTCGAAAACGAAATTCACCGTCAAGGACACCGGCGGCTTCCAGCAGTTCGAAACCCTCGAAGTCGGCGAACTGAAGATCGAGAAACCTGGCCGGCACACGCTGACTGTGACGCCGAAATCGAAGCCCGGCGTCGCCGTCATGGATCTGCGCCTGGTGAAGTTGACGCCGAAGAAGTGACATCCCCTTCGGCACGCACTCTGCAAAGTTCACCCGTGCGGTCGGCATTCGCCGGTCGCCGGCTCCTCTCGGGCGAACTCCCTTGACCCTTCCGAAATCGCTGCCTCTGATCGCGCTGTTCGCATGCGTCCCGCTGGCCCGGGCGGAAGAACGACCGGGGCCACCAACGCCATTCAACAACTGGGGTCTTCGCTTGGTACCCCCTCGCAGAACCGGCCGACTCCCGGCATAATGATCGCACCTCACCCCACGGACTCGCCGATGAGCGCCGACCCCACCGAAGCTTTCCTCGTCTCGCTCGGTCAGGCCCAATTGCTGGACGCGGGCCAACTGGCGGACGTGCGCTCGTGGGTCGAGGAGAACCGGCCCGATCCGCCGCTGTTGGCCAAGGAACTCACGCGACGCGGGCTGCTCACCCCGTTCCAAGTGAAGGAAATCTACAAGGGCCGGGCGAAGGAACTCACCATCGGTTCGTACCAGTTGGTCGATCTCCTCGGCGAAGGCGGCATGGGCCGGGTCTTCAAAGCCAAGCACCTGCGCCTCGGCCGCGATGTCGCCCTCAAGGTCATCCGCAAGGAGAAACTGTCCAACCCCGTCGCCGTCGGTCGCTTCCGCCAGGAGATCCACGCGGCGGCGCAATTGTCGCATCCGAACGTGGTCATGGCGTTCGACGCCGAGGAGGCCGAAGGGGGTGGGTTGTGCTTGTCGATGGAATACGTCGAGGGCACCGACCTGACCAAGTTGATCCGGGCGAACGGGCCGATGCCGATCCCCATGGCCTGCGATGCGATCCGCCAAGCGGCCACCGGCTTGCAGCACGCGTTCGAGCGGGGCATGGTTCACCGCGATGTCAAGCCGAGCAATTTGCTCCTCACGCCGCGCGGCCAAGTGAAGGTGCTCGACCTCGGATTGGCACTGCTTCACGAACAGACTTACGCGGGCGGCGAGCACGCCAACCGCGTGACGCAGGAAGGCTTCGTGCTCGGCACGCCCGACTTCTTGGCGCCGGAGCAGGCCCAAAACCCCACGGGGGTCGATATCCGCGCCGACGTGTACGCCCTCGGCGCGACGCTCTATTATTTGGTGACGGGCCGCGTGCCTTACGAAGGGGCGACGGCGACCGAGAAAATGTTGAAGCACGTCACCGAGCCGCCGCCGAGCGTGTTGAAATACTTGCCGGGTGCCCCGCCGCAGCTCGACCAGTTGATCGCCTGGATCATGGCGAAGCGGCCGGAAGACCGCCCGCAGACCCCGGCCCAAGTGGCCATGGCACTGGCGCCCTTTTGCCCGGTGGTGAGCGGCAGTTACCCGATGCCCGCGGCGCCGATGCCGAGCAGCATGGGCTACGCCCTCCCGCCGCAGCCGATGGCCCGGCCGGTGCTCCCCGCGCAACCCGCGGCGATGAACACGATCCCGAGCCAGCCCCCGGCCATGCGCGCGGCCGCGCCGCCCGCGTACCCGGCCATGCCCGCACCGGTTCCCCAAGCGGCTCCGACCGGGCCGAACCCGTTCGCATCCTTCGACAACTTGGCTGATGAAGAGGCCCAAGAACGCCCTCGCGCCAAGAAGAAAGGCCGCTCCACCGACGACCAAGAACCGAGGAGCAAGAAACGCGGCGACGCCGACAACATCCGCGTGCGCCAGCCGAAGTCGCGCTCGAACCTCCCGCTCGTGATCTTCGCCGGCGGCGCGATCCTCGTGCTGCTCATCAGCCTCGGTAGCATCGTCGTCTACTTCATCACCCGCGAAGTGCAATCGGCCAAACCGCTGGAAGACAATTTCGACAACGCCTACGGCATGACGATGGTGAAGATCGAACCGGGCGAATTCCGCATGGGGTCGCCGGACGGCGAAGAGCGCCGCGAAGACAACGAAGGCCCCGTGGGTACCGTCAAGTTGACGCAACCCTTCTACATCTCCACCACCGAGGTGACGCAGGGGCAATACTTGAATCTGATGGACAATTCCCCATCGATCAACGCCAAGAAATTCAACCGGACGCTGAGCAACCGCATCCCGGTGGACAACGTCACCTACGAGAACGCCAAGGAGTTCTGCGAGAAGCTCACGAAGAAGGAAAGCGGTCACCGGCCCGGTTGGGGCTATCGATTGCCGACCGAAGCCGAGTGGGAATACTGCGCCCGCGCCAAGACGACGACGCCGTTCGTGTTCGGCCCCAAGATCATGTACCAGAAGCAGGGGGCGTTCCTCGAAGAGGCCGAGGACCCGTATTGGGAATCGAACCCGGCCGTCACGAAGAACCGCAATCTGCCACTGCCGGTGGCGGCGCGAGCCGGGGAATCCGACAAGGGATTTGAAGATCTCCGCCGCGAAGCGAACGCCTTCGGCCTGTACGACATGCACGGCAACGTCTGGGAGTGGTGCTCGGACTTCTATGCCGAGAACTATCCGGAGGGCGAGCGAACCGACCCGACCGGGCCGCGCGAAGCGCCGGCCGGTGCCCGGGTGATCCGCGGCGGGGCTTGGAACGAAACGGCCGCGAAATCCCGCTCGGCCTCGCGGGACTTCAAGTTGCCCCGAGAGACCGGCAACAACATCGGCTTCCGCGTGGTCTACGCGAAGCTACCGGAGTGAGTTGAGAACTCGCGGCGCGGGCAGCGCTCACTTTCGGACTTTCGCCGAGCCGTCGAAGTAGGCTTGGTACTTGGGCCAACTCCAGACGCCGATTTCGCGGCCGACGCGCAGGCCGACATCGTTGTCGACCGGGATGTGATAGCCGCCGAGTGCGCGGGATCGCGCGGCCATCTCGGCGGTACCGCTCCATGTCGGCAGGTCGAGCGTCACGAATTCCCCGGCCTCCTTCTCGGTCAGCTCGCAATGTCGCCGGCGTTCGACGAAACCGTAGTTGTCCGAGCCGGTGAAAAGCTCGATGGTCTTCGCGCAGGCGCCACTGACGGTGGCGTGCCCGCTGGTGTAGCCCGGAAACGGCGGGGTCACGAACGACGGCGGGGAGTATGGGTGCCAGTCCTCGGCCGGCATTTCCTTCACGCCGCCTTCGGCGCCGGCCCAGCCCGTGATGCGCTGCCCCTTGTAATAGTGGCGGATCAGAGTCCACGGGCGCGACGAGTCGTAGAATCGCTTGGTTTCCCAGCACGAGATGAAGGCGTCGAACGCGACGTTGGCGACCGCGAAGTACAACTTCACATCGCGGTCGAGGTCGTGCTTGTCCCGGCGCGACACATCTTGGGCGAAGCGCAGCCAATGGCCGCTCTGGCCCGTCGAACGGGGCCCATCCCGCATGAACTCCACGATGGCTTTGTCCTCCCGGCTCAGCGATGCGTTGAACGCCAGCACCTGCGCCGTCTCTTTTCGCAGGCGTTCGTCGTCGGTGCGCGTCGTCGGCGGCGGGCCGGGTCGAAACTGCTTGCTACTTTCCAAAAGGAAAGGCGACACGCGATACCAGTGCGGCGTGAGGCAGGCGGGCGTCACTTTGCGACCATTTTCGAGTGAGAACTCGATCGGCTGCCAGCGATCCGGATCGACGATACGATCCGGCGTGTTCACCGGCTTGTAATTCGTGTAATCGCAGTAGGGCGTCCCGTCGCCGCCGGCTTCGCGGCCGAGTTGGTTCGCACCGTCGTTCCGCCGGTAGTCGATCACGGCTTGCGCCGCCGGATTGCCGACGCCTTCGGGAGTCCGCGGATCGGTGGTCGCCACGTCCGGGTCGTAGGCGAGTTTCTTCATCTCGTCGGCGAGCCACTTCGCGGAATCCGGGAAGGCGAAGACGAGCGACCGATAAGACGCATAGCTGATCGCGGTCTTCTTGTTGGTCAGCGTCCGCTCGGATTCCGGTCGGCGGAGTTCGCCGCCGAACCGGGAACCTACGGCTTTGTCGTCGTAGGCCGCCCAAGCATCGAACATCGCGGTAGCCCAGATCGCCAGCGCCCGCGAAGCGATCGTCGGGCGGGCACCGTACAAATCGACGTCGCGGGCCGTGGCTTCTTCCGCGATGTCGAGCCAGACATATGCGATGGAGGCGTCGGCTTGATCGCCGATGTGCAGGGACTTGTGGAGTGGTTTGTCGCCGAGTAGCCGGCTCGGTGCGCTCGTGGATTCGGTTTTCGGTGTGACGTCGCATGCGCAACCCGAGAACGGGAGGACGACGGCGACCAACAACAGGAGTGCGATCGTACGGTGGCTCATGGTCGTTTCGATTTTCGACGGGATGGTGGAATCGTCGCCGCACCGGGGGCGGGAAGCAAGTGGAATCGCTATGAGATTGTCACAGAGTGCCTCACGCCGGCTCCAGCACTTGCAGGCTCACTCCTGTCGACAAATCCTTCACGCGGATGCGGTATTCGGACATGTGTGGGGCAGCGGAGTGGGCCTTCAGCGCCTCCAGGCTCGACCACTTCTCGATGACCGTCACCACATCGGGGCGCACAGGCACTTGCACGCCCAGGCCCGTCGGCAGATCGACGGCCGGGCCGTACTCGATGCAGCCCTCCTCGGCCCGCACGAAGGGCACAACCCAATGGAACTGCTCGATGAACTCGGCCCGTTTGCCGGGAACCACGGAAATTGTGGCGATCACGTGGATCATCCAATCGGCCTCGCGTCGGGGTGCATTTCCCTCAATCTACCGCCCTCGCTGTAGTCTTGCGAGAGCCGGTCGCGCATAATCGGTGCATGAGCCGAGAAACCGATCTCCAGCGCGTCCTCACCGGCGGCCTCGTCGCGGTCGTCCGCGCACCCGACCCCGCGAACCTCGTCGAGGTCATCGCGGCCCTCGCCGAAGGGGGCGTCGCCGTCGCCGAGATCACCCTGACCGTGCCCGGCGCACTCGAGGTGCTGAAGGCCGCCAAAGCGAGGCTGGGCGACCGCGTGCTGCTCGGCGCCGGGACGGTACTCGACCCCGAGACGGCGCGGGCGGCGCTGCTCGCGGGTGCGGAGTTCATCGTCTCGCCGACGTTGAACTTCGACGTCGTCCGCATGTGCAAGCGCTACGACAAGCTCGTCTTCCCCGGCGCGTTCACCCCGACGGAAATCCTCGCGGCTTGGGAAGCGGGGGCCGACATCGTGAAGGTCTTCCCGGCCGATGTGCTCGGCGCGAGTTTCTTCAAAGCGATGCGTGGCCCGCTGCCGCAGATCCGCCTGATGCCGACGGGCGGCGTCGATCTGAACACCGCGGGCGAATTCCTGCGGGCCGGGGCCTGCTGCTTGGGCGTCGGTTCGCAGATGGTCGATCCCAAAGCCGTGGCCCGCGAGGATTACGAGTACCTCCGCGGCTTGGCGTGGCAGTACACCCAAGCCGTCCGCTTGGCGCGCGGCACGGAATTGAACGGGCACGTGTGAACGGCGCCGAGCTCTATTTCTTCTCCCCGTCCTTCACCAGCACGGCGCCCGACTTCTCCACGTCGAACCCGCGCGGCCAGCGCGTGGTGCGGTCGTATTTGGCGTCCTTGAAGATCGCCGAATTCGGGCCGTAATCTTTCGAATCCTGCAAATTGGCCCCGCGCAAATCGGCCCCGGTGAAGTCGACTTGGGTAATGTCGGCGATCCCCTCAACCTTGCGCAAATCCGCTCCCCTGAGCGAGCTGCGCTGAATACTGCACCGACTGAGGTCGGCCCCGGAGAGGTTGGCTTTGTCCAGGGTCGCTTTCTGGATATTGGTGGAATCGAACTTCCCCGCGCGCAAGTCGGCGCCGGTCAGATCGGATCGGTCGAGCGACGCGTGGCCGAAATTCGCCCCGCGCAGGTTCGCACCGGCGAGCTTCATCTCTTTCATGTTGCACATCGTGAAGACGCAATTTTCGAGATTGCAGTCCGAGAAATCTTGGCCGTGGAGGTCGCGTTTGGTGTAGTCCGTGTCCGCCAGGTCTTTGACGTACTTCTTCTTCGTCTCTTGTGCGAACCCCGATGCGACCGCCGAGACGCAGGCGACGAATGCGAATATCCGATACATGGTTGAACTCCGGGTGCGGGATGGGTTATTCGGCCTTGGTGGGAAAGCAGATGACGCGGAAGCCGATCGCCCGATAAGTGGCATCGGGGGCTTTATCCCGCCGGCAAGCGCTGCGGGCGAAGGCCACGTCGCCGACGAACGAGCCGCCGCGATAGACGCGGGTCTCGCCCACGCCGGGGCCGGTCGGGTTGACCGGCCTCGCCAGCGACTGGGCGATGTTCGGCTTTTTCTTCCGAGTCGGTTCGGCCTCTTGTTTGAGCGCCTCGATCCTATCCGCTTCCGTAATCTGATTCACCAGTGCGAGCAAGGCCTCGCCTGCACCACTGGCCCTTTCGAACGCATAGCCGGCAAAACTCAAAAACCGTTTGGGAACGTAATAGTCATGGCACCACTCCGCGACGTTCCCGTGCATGTCGTAGAGCCCGAACGCGTTGGGTTTGTAAGAACCCACCACCGCAGTGCGACCGAGAGTCGGGCCTTCTTCGGAGTCGAGATACGGCTTATCGCCTTTGACGTTGGCCTGTTTCGACGAGAGTGTTTCCCCGGTGGAGAACACCGTCTCCGTCCCCGCCCGGCAGGCGAACTCCCACTCGCATTCCGTCGGGAGCCGATACCCGCGGCGGGCTTTTTGCTCGTCCGGCAGCGCCGAGAGTTTGGCGCAGAACGCGACGGCTTCCGACCACGAAACTTGTTCCACCGGAAAGCCGCCGGTCTTCATGCCTTCGACGGCGTCGGAACCCGGACCCTCCGCCGAGTAATAACTCGGATTCTTCCCCATCACTTTCCGGTATTGATCCTGCGTGACTTCGTGGATGCCCATGTAAATCGGGACGTTGATGAGCACGGGCTGCTGAGCTTCGTCGTCGTTGCGGAGATACTCCTTTTTCGGCGAGCCGACCACGACGGCGTCCGAGGGCAGATAAACCAACTTCATAGCGACGGAGTTCTCCAGTACATCCCCCACCTTGGGCCGAGCGGGGAGTTTGCCCAGCACGGCGTTGATCTTGCCGTTCGTCTTCGCCATGGCGAAGACTCCCACGACATCCTCGCCGATGATGCGGACGGGAATCTGCTCGTGCTTGGGATCGACCATCTTGGCCGTCAAAGGCACTTCCATGATCAGATGGCGGTAGATCTCGTCGCTGTCGACGATGCCGTTCTTGTCGAAATCGGCCTCGCCCGCCAGCCCCCGCGCGAATTGCCCCGTGAAGACCCCGTGCTTCTGGTAGTCGATGCAAGTTTGGTTGCGGCGGCAACCGGCGAGCGTGATCAGGCCGCTGGCTTTCGCGAAGGGGCCCGCGATTTCCTGACTCGACGCCGCCTGCTGTTTGAAGCCCTCACTGTTGGCCGCTCCGGAGTGGCACGAATCGATATAGAGGATTTTCTGCGCGATCTTCTTCGACTGGAGCAACTCGCGGATCGCATCGGAACTGAGGCCGGTTTCCATCGGCTTCTGCGGATCCATATCGATGGTGCACAGAATGCTCCGGCCTTCGATCAGTCCCCCGTGCCCTCCGTACGAGACGAACACGGTATCTTCGGGCTTGGACGCTTTGATGATCGCGAAGAGCTTATCGGCGATATTCTGCTTGGTCGCGTCTTTGTTCATCACGACGGTGATGTTGTCCCGTTCGAAGCCGCAGTACAGGTGCAAGACTTCCGTCAGCAGATGGGCGTCGTTGACGCAGGCGCCGAGCGGAGAGAGCGGCGGTTTGTACTCGTCGATGGCGATGAGGAGGGCGCGCTTGGTCCCTTTGCCGAACTGGGCGTTCAGTTGCTTGTGCCATTCCGCATCTTTCACGTCCTTGGGCGGATCGGCCGCCGAGACCGAATAGCAGGGCAACGCCAGCAACAGCGCGAGACAAATGGGATGGCGCACGGGATTCGGCTCGGATAGGGGGTTGGCAGATAGTGTGCCGCTCCCGCGATGCGAAAGCAAGCGCCGGTTTCCCGAAAGCTCGCTCACCTCCCCGCTTTCGTCAACAACTCCTCGAACGCATTCGCGTCGTCGATATGCCAAGACGTTCATCGCGCACGCCAGCACGTCGTACCACATCACGCTGCACCGCCTCGAAGCGGAGCAGCGCTTCCACATGGCACTGGAAGAAGGCGGCAAGATCGTGGATGTGTGCACCACCCAGAAGAAGGTGCGGCGGAAGGGGCAACGGAGTTTCCATACCATTTCCGGCATGGCGACACCTTCCACCGTCCTATTCCTCGGCGTGTCGAACCTCCGGCGCGGCCGGGTCGCGGAGATCCTGTTCAACGCCGCCGCGTCGAGGCTGAACCTCCCGTGGCGGGCCATCTCGCGCGGACTCACCCCCGGCACGGGGGCGATGCCCAAGGACGCGCTGGACTTCCTGGCCCGCGCCAACGTCCGCGATCTGCTGGCTACCGCACGCAAACCGCAGCCGCTCGCCGACGGTGAACTCGAATCGGCGACCAAGATCGTCGGCTTCGACGAACCCGCGTTCCGCCTCCGGTTCCCTTACCCCGATGACCGCGTCGAATTCTGGAACGCCAAGGACTTCGCCGCCATCGAGAGCATGGTGAACGGCCTGATCGCCCGACTGCTCGGCGGCGGTGGCCCGGCCCCGGAACCCAAACCGGAGCGCGAACCCAAACCGAAGAAGCTCGGCCCGGCGAAGGTCGGCCGCGAAACGGCCGGGCGCCGCGGCAAGGGGGTGACGACGATCTTCGAGCTGGCGCTCGGCGAAGCGGAACTGAAGGAATTGGCGACGAAGCTCAAGAACCTCTGCGGCACCGGCGGCACCGCCAAGGACGGCCGCATCGAGATCCAAGGCGACCACCGGGACAAGATTCTGGACTACCTGCTCGGTCTGGGCTACCAAGCGAAGCGCAGCGGCGGGTGACCCTCCGAGTCTGTCCAGCGCGACACCCCACACCCCCCTCTGGACAGACTCAAAATTTTCTGGACAGACCGAAGTTTTCTGGACAGACCAACCCCCCCCTAGTACGTACGGCGAGCGCCGGATGGGGTGCCGCGCTGTACAGACCAACCGCCACCGGCCGTACACTTCGTTCGCACGTCCGGTATACTCTCCCGCATGGCCACG